>JBBRUB010000040.1:0-11830 GCA_038248175.1 Cytophagales bacterium
AAATTCAGACCAAAGCGATTAACTCAAACAGCTTCTTAAGCGGGCGACAGACCCTCAAAACTGTAAACCTATTTCAGGACGGCACCCGGCACCCGGCGACAAGTTGCATGTCCCGGAACGTAGCGGTTTGGTTGGCATCTTGTGGCCACCGGCGACAAGGCGAACGACTGAGTGAGTTGGGTTTGACAAGTCGGGCTTTGCTGTAACTTTACCGGTGGAAACAGGCGTTTATATTCCCATCATTTCGGATTACGGCTTCAAAGCTACTTTCGGCAACGATGCCGACAGTTTATTCCTTCGCACCGCGTTACAGGCTCTTATAAAGCCAGCAACGCCCATTCGCGAGGTCAAATTTGATAAGAATGCATTTGAGGGGTTGACCATTGACAGCCGGAGCGGAATCTTTGATTTGTCTTGTACCGATGAAAATGGTAGCCAGTTTATTGTGGAAATGCAGTTGGGTGATGCCCCAAATTTCGTCCAGCGCATGAAGTTCTACGCGCTCCACAAGTTCAACACCGTCGTGGAGAAGGGTGAGTTTGATTATGCCAACCTACCCAAAATCTACGCGGTCGCTATTTTGGAGAAGAGCATCTTACCAACGGCTCATTTTCATACGGTGGCTAATCTGCGAAGTGAGCAGGGCGAAATCATTGACAGCCAGATGACGTTTATTCTGGTAGAACTGGCTAAATTTAAGAAGCAAGTTGTTGAGATAGAGAGCGATTTAGACAAACTGGTTTATACTATGAAGACACTTCACACAGCCCAGCCAACACAGTACCCGGCTTTCTGGAATGAGGAATGGCTTAAACGCGCCATTGATGAGTTAGACACGCGGAAAATGACTGCCGAGGAGCGGGCTTATTTTGCCCGTGTGACAGCGGCCAACGCCGAAGCAGTCAAAGCAGAGCAAAAGCGGATTGACGAGGTGAAAACGCTGGCTATTCAAAAAGCTCTTAGCCGGGGGAAGCTAACAATAGAAGAGATAGCAGAAGACAACAGTGTCTTTGTTGATTTTGTGCTGGAAATTCAGCGCGGACTTACCCAGAATTAATAAGGCACGTCTCCGGCGACAACTGGTAGACCTGTAGTTGAGAAGCCTTTTGAATCCAGACTAAATCAGGTTGCCAGCGACAGGTTGCCCGCCGATATGCAAGGTTTTCAGCCCAACCGTCCATGTGTGTAAATGTCTTCCTACGGTCGTCATCAACCCCTGCCGGTGTTGGGTGCAGGTTCACATTGCTACTCGCGGGTCGGGTATCGGCGACAGTTGGTACGTCTCGCAAGACAGGCTTTGAAAGTCGTCATTTTTAGCGTCCGGCGACAGTTGGCACGTCTCGTGGGGCAGGTTTTAATTTTCATTTCCAGATTTCGGCTGACAAACCAAACAGCTATAAAATCACCACTGACGCTTACAAGGTGCGTCACTTACAACCGTTTAATCTCTGTATTTTCTGGGTGGACTGGTGCCAGTTGTGCTCGCCATAACGGGCTTCGTCGTCTGGCGAAAAAAGACTACAGAAAAGCGGGTTCTACACTTGATTCCTTCGGCAATAGGCAGCCGATAACGTAGCTACTGAGTGGTATCAAAACGTTCTGATTTATTTGCAACTACGTTGCAAACAGAAAATTCTGCCTTATTTTTGTTGGAATGCACTGGGCATAGTCCTCGTGGCAATTGCCTTTCGCTGACGGACACAATCAACCTGAAACTCATAACAAATGTTTGATAAATCTTCACAACTCACGCTACTCCTTTCACTATTCGCCATATCCGTATTTGCCCAGAATACGGGCAACCTGAAAAGGAAAATCCAAACCCAGAAAGGCGAGGATGTCGCTGGCCTAACGGTATCGCTGCTCAACACGACCTACGGTATGGTAGCCGATGAACAGGGAAATTTCCTGCTCAAAAACATTCCCGCCGATTCGTATCGACTACGCGCATGACAACCGCCATTTTCCAAAAAGAACTTCGTGGATTGAGTCGTGACCGCCGGGCCCTGGGCCTGGCTGGTTTGGTGGGCGGCTTGCTGCTCACCGCTTTTGTCGTCAGTTATAGTCAGTGGGTGGTGCGTGAGCGCGAACGGGCCAGCCTGCAACAGACGATGTACCACAAGTGGACGCATCAGGCGGCTAAGAATGCGCACGGGGCGGCTCATTACGGCACATTCGTGTTTACGCCCCGGCCACTGCTGAGTTTTTTCGATCCGGGCATTGTCAGCTACGTGGGTAGTATCATTCGGGTAACGGCCCACACGCAGAACGAAGCCTTGTATTCGGAAGCGGGCGACAGCGGGCCGGGGGCGCGGTTCGGCGACTTCAGTGCGGCCCTGGTCCTGCAGTTATTGATACCGCTGTTGCTGATTTTTCTGGGTTTCGATGCCGTAACGAGCGAAAAAGCGGGTGGCACCTTTGGCCTGCTGCTGACTCAGGGCGTATCGATCCGAACAGTATTGTGGCAGAAAGCAGGGGCCTACAGTGCCGTTGCCGGGCTGATTCTGCTGTCGGTGCTGGGTACAACGGGAATGATAGTAGTCCTCAGCCCGGATGCTGGTTCCGACTGGCCCCTTCGGTTGCTGGGGCTGGGCGTGGTCTACGGGGCGTATTATGGTGTGCTGGCGGTGGTCACCGTGGGCGTGTCGGCCCTGAGTCGGAACGCTGGCACGTCGCTGCTGACGCTGTTGGGTCTGTGGTTGCTGGCATCGGTCGGGTTGCCCAAGTTGGCGGCAAATGTTGGGACCGTGCTTTATCCGCTACCGGCCAAACAGACGTTTATGGCCGCCATCGACCATGATTTCGAGCAGGGTATCAATGGCCATGACCCCGGCAGTGAGCGAAACAAGCGGTTCGTAAGCCAGCTATTACAGCAATACAAGGTAGATACCGTCGCCAAACTGCCCGTCAATGCCGATGGGTTGCTGATGCAGGCCGATGAAGATTACCGGGCCGCCGTTACCCGTCATCATTTTGGGGCGGTGTACGATCAAATTCAACGCCAGAACGGGGTGAGTCAGTGGCTATCCTGGGTCGATCCGTTCCTGAGTGTCCGCGAGCTGTCGATGCGACTGAGCGGCACCGACTACGCCCATCAGGTCGAGCTCGAGGAGCAGGTGCAGACCTATAAAATGAAGCTGGTTCGTCGGTTGAATACCTACATGGCTACCCATAGCCGGACCGGCGACTGGACTACCCCCGCCGAACGGGCGTTGTTTACCCAAACCCCGGACTTCCGGTATCGCGCCCCGTCGGTGGGCTGGTCACTGGCGGACGGTGGTCTGGTAGTTGGTTCATTACTGGGGTGGCTGGGGTTGAGTATGGCCTGGCTGGGGTGGGTTGCCAAACGTATTTCTCCCCTGTAACCCATGCGAACGATCCGAACGGTTATCGGCCACGACTGGCTGTTGCTGACCCGCAACCGGTCGTTGTGGCTGCTCACGGGGATATTAGTGCTTACCTGGGCGTATGCACTCTATTATGGGCAGGCGGTTATGAGCAAACAGCACGACACGCTAACGCAGCTAGAAACGCTTGACAATTCGACCAAAACGGCATTTCGGAGCTTATTCCAGCGAACACACCGCCCCGATACCATTCGGGCAGATGGCAATCTGCTCACCAGTCCGCTCGCTACCGAGAGTTACTTGGTGAATAACGTGGCCGTCAACACACCGTCGGCCTGGGCTGCGCTGGTCATCGGGCAACGGGATGTGTGGCCCCAATACCGGAAGGTGTCGGGACGGTCGCTGTTTTTCGATGGCAACGGGGTGGTGCTTGAGGAAGCCTACGGGGAGATCATGAACCCGCAGCGGCTGGTGGCGGGTAATTTCGACTGGGCGTTTGTGCTCGTTTATCTATTGCCGCTGTTGATTATCGCGCTGGGCTATAACGTGCTTTCGCAGGAAAGCGAACTGGGTACGTTGCCGTTGCTGGCCATGCTGCCGCTGCCCGTCTGGCATCTGGTGGCCTGGCGGCTCCTGTTCCGCTGGAGCTTAGTGATGGGGTTGGTTAGCGTTCTGACGATAGTGGGCCTGTATCTTGTGGGCGGGAGCCCCATTCGGGAGACTGGCACGGTTATCGGCTGGGTGGGTTACCTGACCCTGTACACGGGATTTTGGTTTGGCCTGTGTTTTTGGGTGGCGGCCCGGCGCGGTACGTCGGCCATGAACGCACTGGCGTTACTGGCGGTGTGGGTGGCTGCGCTGTTTATCATCCCGGCATTGGTGAATGCCTACACGACCCTGCGCTACCCGGTAACGAACCGCGTAACCCTGCTGGACGGACTTCGGGAAACGACCGACGGGCTGTGGGCGCAACCCAGCCCCCTGACGTTCGGGCCGTTCTTCGCCGAGTTTCCGCAGTATAAAAAAACGGTACCCGACCTCTTTACGGATGCCGATATGCAACGCATGGCGACTAATCCGGCACTCCGTCAGTTTTATGCCGAAAAGTTTTTCGTCTGGCACCACGCCCTGAGCCGACTTGTATCGGGCCGTTACGACGCGTATGCGGCCGGGCGAGTGGCCCGTTACCGGGCGGGCGATCTGTGGCGGTGGGTCAATCCGGCGGTGACTATGCAGGAAGCCCTCAGTGAGTTAGCCGGGTCGGGCTATCGCCAGCACGAAGCCTTTCAACGGGCCGTTTCTCAGTATCATCGTCAGGTTATGAACTACAGTAACGGCCTGACATTCAGCGCAAAGCCACTAACGCTGGCCGATTATATTCGATACCCTGCTTTTGCGTTACCTCCCCCTTCAGGTGACGATACGGCTTCTGCTGCCAGGCCCCTGTTGGTACTCTCTGCACTGGTCTGGCTGATCGGCTGGCTATCGTGGCGAAGACAAACGAACCGCCCCGTATGAGCATAAAACGATACCACTAATGGCTATTAGTCAGCAGTTTAGGCCTCGTCACGTTGCCCGTAAAGGCCCAGGACCCTACCATTTTTCAGCCCCTACAACCGCCAAAAGAAATGCGGGCGGTGCGGGCAACGGGGCCGATCAGCATCAACGGACGATTGGACAAAGCAGACTGGCAGACCGCACCCGCGACAACGGGCTTTTTTCAGGTGCAACCCGACCAGGGCAAACCCGTCACGAACGATACCCAAATTCGCGTCCTGTATGACAACCGCAACGTGTATATCGGCGCGTTCTGCCCGGATTCCAACGGGTTGAAAAGCATTCGGGTACCCGATCTGCGCCGTGATTTCGATTACTTTTCCAATGACCTCGTCGGCATTACCTTCGATCCGTTTCGGGACCAGCGCAACGCGCAGGCCTTTCAGACCAACCCGTTCGGGGCGCAGTGCGATTTGCTGTGCTTGGACGATGCGCTCTTCGACCGGGACTGGGATGGCTACTGGAAAGTCCGCACCAGCCGCACGGCCGGAGGCTGGTACGCCGAGATGCAGCTCCCCTGGGTGACGCTCCGCTACCCCAAACCCGACAGCACAGACCAGACCTGGGGCGTCAATTTCGTGCGGACCAGTCGGCGGCTGAACGAGCAAACCTACTGGTCACCGGTGCCGAGGGCCTACACCGTGTACCGGATGAACTACGCCGGTTTGCTGACGGGTCTCAGACCACCCCCGCCGACGGCCAACATCCGGGGACAACCCCTGCTCGACACCTTGACTGAGCTGGCACTGCTACGTCAGACGCCGGAAGGAACCTACGCTTAACCCATTATTTCGGACAGTCACACGCCCCTTTGACATACCCCTCGAACCGGGGGTATGCCGAGGGGGGGAGATAACAGGGGAAAGGGCTGGACAGAAGGTCGCTTTTGCTTAGCAGTCAGGCATTTGTGTTGCTGAGATCATGTATCTTTATAGAGTTAAACCGCCCGTAATGCGATGCTCTATAGCCAGATACTCTCCCACGAACGCAGCCGAACCGAAGCCCAGCGTTGCCATGCCGTTGCCCTGTTTGACCAGGTGAAGGCGGGTCAGCAGCCCCCCGTCAGTCCCTACGACAGGATGCTGCTTGAAACGACGATTGCCATCATCGACCGGGGAATTGCTACCCAGTTTGAGCAGGACGATGCTTATTTCAGCAGTGAATTTGTGGTGATGCTTCAGCAGGGAATGGAAACCATTGCGGTTGATGACACCCTGAACGGCAGGTGGCAAATCCAGGATATTCGGCAGGTCAATGATTATGATCTGGCGATGGGCTACGACTACGACGAGTTTGCTATCATGCACCTCGACGGATACGTCAACGAGTTAATCGAATTGGTAAGCCAGCAGTACTCGGCCCGACAAGCACGGACCACGGGCGTATTCGACCTGACGACGGATACCAACGAGGACCGGCGGTGGGCAGAGTACCACATCGGTTGTCGGGTGAAGGCCAGAATTTTCGTGCCTTATGAAATCAGCCAGGATTGGCGAACCGGCCTTCTACATTTGTCTGCGCATTCAGAGCGTTACAACTTGGAAGACGAAAAAGGGAAGGTGTATTCGTACGTAGAATTGAAAACCATCAAGGCGGTATCGACCGAGGTGGAAACCACCTGTTTAATTTGAAATCACATGGACCACGAGATCACACCGGCTATGGAAACCGGTTCCCGCTGGGGACCGGCAAACCCGACGTATTACTGGCACTGGCAGGAAATAGAGCTGCCCGGCAGGGTGCCGACCGGCATCAGTGGCCGCCTGCGGGCCACGACCGAAAGCGAGGCCCTCGCCCGGCTCCGGGAAGCGTTCCCCCAGGTGAAGGCTATTGAGTGGATCAAACCAACCGACTACTAGCAGTTAGTTAATAAGCCGGGTCCGGAAGAGGTGCCGGCTCGGTGAGCAGCCCCCAGACTGGAACCAGTGTAAAAACAGGCGCACATGAGCAATATCATCACAACCATTCCCCAAAGTCGCTTTCCCGACTGGGCCACCAGGATCTGGTCCCCAACGCCCGGCTCATGCTGGTAGCTTCCTTTGCCGGCGATTTGCTGACGGCGTTCGAATTTGGGTTTTTAACGGCTAATGGTCAGTTTCATATGTGTCAGGATTCATCTTACTACGCGGCACCGGGCAGTGATATAGGGCAGTACCTATCCTACGCCAGTCTCGCTTTGCTGGCTTGGTTAAAAGGTCGGTATACTGAGAAAACCCTGGAACCCGGTCAGGGTATCAACCAGTCCCGCCAGCCAATTATCGTGCTGAGTCACCAGTAGATCAATTTGATACGTTAACTTCGACCGGTCGTATGAACCACCGACTAACCTTCTCCTTTGCCCTTCAGATCGCCTACCTGGAGGGCGACGGCAACTACACGAAAACCCATAATATGTCGGGTTACACCTGCGTGCGTCGCAGTACGCTCGCTTACAGCGCCGAACGCTATCCCAGCTTTGTTCGCATTCATAAACAGTACGCCGTCAATCCAGACCGGATCATGGCGGTAGTTTGCCGGAGCAGGCTCCGCAAAAGGCCGTGCATCGAGATCATACTGAGTACGAAAAAACGGCTACCCGTCAGTGAACGGCGGGCCGAGGAACTCCTGCCCCTTTTAAAACAAATTGCAAGCCGTAACAAGCGATGGAAGGCTGACTACCGTTACCAAAAGTAACGTTAACAGCACTTATCTTTAGCCCAATTGAAGTGCTAATCCGATGACCCCAATAAAACCCATATCACTGATAAGCAGACTATGACAATTTTCCCTTCAGTAAAGACGCCGTCTACTCTGCTCGCCTGCTCACAGGTTATGTTGGTCGGCCAAGAAACCGACGTGTACAAAATCATTTTCTGGACCGATGATAATCGAGGTTGCCGAATTGAATTGAAAGACTCCTTGAACGCCAACCAGTTTGATAAAGCTAATAAACATGATTTTGAGCAGACGCGGCAACTTGGCCCGTTGGTGCGTCTATTCAGTCGGACCCAGGCCCGCCGCATTCTGCTAACGATGCCGTTCAAACCTGGGACTGGCCTTAACGAAGCTACTTACACGTTTGTAATCAGTATGCTGAGCGGTCGATAGCCAACTTAGATTGTACACAGTTGACTCATGCTCCTGGGACGCTTTGGCTCACTGGGGGCATGAGTCAACTGTGTTTTGAAATGCCATCTCAGCGGTGTAAACTCGTCTTGATTCCCTGCTATTAACAACATAGCGCAAGCGAAACGGCTTTAGCTAAATTCAAGTAACGTATATACTATACCGGTAGGAAATTCTGTATCGCTCGTAAATGCCCAGTCACTTCACCATATCATAAAGCAGATAACTGGGTAAGAGGTCGAGACGGACCTGTTGTAATCGGGCTGGTGTTAACCGAATGGGGAGCCATAGCGTTGTAAATTTATAAGCAAGTCAGACCCACGGCGAACCCGTTAGAAGCTAACCTGTCAAGCCCTATGCTTACTCCCGAATCGCACATCCTGCCCAAGTACCAGATGCTGGGTTATCCGCAGTCCGATGTCAGTTTTCAGATCGACATGGCCGCTAAAACGCTGTTTATGATTGACCTCGACATAAACGGGCGCAGTCTGACCAATGACATGGAAAACGCGCTTTACCGGATAACGTATTTCCAAAGGAAACGCGGGGAGCGGTTTATACCCGACGAGTACACCATCATGTATCAGGATTCAGATGGGCAGGTCGATGGGGTACGTGTCGTTCTGCTGAGCGTTGAGGGCCAGCCCACGCGCTTACGGTTTGGCGTCTCCATTCACGCCATCTCGCTGGCTGAACTCCCCGTCAGCCTAAGCAAACGGTAAACCCCGTAGCCGGGAGGTTGCTGGTTGAAACACTTCACTTTCTTCAAATAAAGAATACAGGGTGAGTGCGCTATAAACAATAGTATAACGTATTCGCTGTCAGATTAATACACTTTAAAAGTCGTATCTTTAAGTAAGTAAAGAACGAATCAGTAGAGCCGTAAAGCCCCCAGCTACCCAACCTATTTCCCCGTATTCTTATGGAATTCTTCCAGCAACTTGCCGCCCTTGACCTGAAAGGGACATTTGTTTTAACGATTGCCCCCTCAACCGCCGGAATGGTCGTCGCGGTACGGCTCGACAACGAAAACGTAACGGATGCGGCTAAAAAGAATATCCCCCCGCTGATTCTAAGGGGTACTGCCGCCAGCTTTGACGCCAATTTCTTCGCCCGCATACAGGAGCCAGTCCAGCAGGTGTCAACGCTGCTAACCAACATGGAAACGTTCCAGAAGGGTGTCGAACACGCAAAGGCACAGTCGGCCATCGAAAAGACAAAGACGGACGAAGCCAAGAAAAAAGCCGAGGAAGCCAAAAAAGGCTATGAAGCGGCCCTGAAAAAAGTTACCGACCTCGAAGCCGAAAATAAGCACCGCGAAGCCTACGGGAAACTGCCTAAAGTGGAGCAGTACCCCACTTACGCCAAGGCTATCAAAGACAAGCAAGCCGAACTGCTGGCTAAGTTTTCTCATGGTAGTTTGTTCGATTCATTGGACGACGGGCGGGCGGAGTATGCCGCCGAAGCCAGCGGGGACACGCACACCGACCCGGACACGGACCCACAGGATGGTTTTGAGGAGCAGGACGACGAGCCGGTTGAGCAGGAAGAAGCCGAAATGGTATAGCACACGCAATACCTTGATGCCATTGATTCACCGGCCCCCGACGGGGCAATAAACAATAGATACGATGTTAGAAGTAATCCAGCAGGAACGCGCCTTTATCCTCAAAGAAAATAACCAGACGACCCATCTGGCCGACCCCGACCCCGAATGGGTCGTGCAGGCAGTGCTAAATTTTTACAGCAACACCTACCCCATTCTGAACAATGCCAAAATATCGGCTCCTGAATTTCGGAATGACCGGCTCGAATACACCTTCGAGAGTGTCATCGGAACCAAAGGCTGACAGACCCGCCAGCCATGAACCAACAACCAAATGGGAAGACCCGCCAGAATCATTCAGCCACTGGGCTACACGGGGCCGAAAAGCGACGAAACCCGGCAACGGGCATTGAGAATCGTGACGGTCGGGGAAGCACTAAACAACCCCGTCGATGCGCCCCGTCGAGTCGAAGAAAAAAGGAACTGCGTTCCGCTGAGCCTGTTACCGATGGTTTTTTAAACCACTCCTTTTCGCCCATCGTGGCGCAGGATGAGATGATGAACAACCAGAACGCCATCGAAACGGCGTTCTGGTTGTCGCTCACCAACCTCAGCGATGCGTTCGGATTGGACCTGTGCGCTACCGACCTCGAATGGGGGGCTGACTTTCCCCTGAATATCGTGCTGGCCCATCAAAAAGCCAGTGAAGCCCTCGCCCGTAAACGGTCCGATTTAAGTCTGATGATTGCCGAAGATGATGAACTGCCCCCCGGCCTGACGGTGTGCCGCGTGGTGCCGACAACCTACACGGCCTACTTCTTTGGCCTTGACGATTTATGGAAACGATTACAAAAAAAGAAGGTGAGTCCCCTTTGGCAGGTTGCCAACGCCCTGAGTGTATCGGCACTGGCCTACCTGCGGCAGGTGGTGGGAATCGAAAGTATCTGGCAGGAAGGGGAAATGCGCTGGGCTGTCGAAGCGCATATCGAGATGACCCGCGAGGGAGAGGAGGACGAGCCGGGGACTGAGAACACGGCGGAATTCCATCAGAAAGCGTTTACGAAGCTAATTCAAAAAGCGGTGTCTTTCGACAGTCTGGTCAACGATAAAAGCCAGTTAAGCGGCTTTGCGACGCACTACCGATCGCTTTTGGCGGTCGCGCCGACCAGTAAGCGAAAAGGGGGGCTGGGCGTAAAGACCCATACCGATATGCTGGCCGTGGCGGGCGCACTCCTGAGACTTTACCAGGATTACCCCAGCCGGGACTACGCCGACAGTTTTAAACTGGGAGCCGGACTGCTGGAAGATGAGTTCTACATCAGCCCCGACAGCCGCATCGGTTTCGTGTGGAATCAGGACGATTGGACGGCGGAGATTTTGCACCAGAATCTGGAAATGGAGTTCAACAGCGGAGCCGAGGTTATCGAACCCGTATCGGTCCACCATTTCAGTGAGCCGTTGCCAGCGTCGGGCTTCGCGGACGATTTCGACGAGCGCCTGTTTGCCGCCCTCGACCGGCTTCATCACCTGCTGTAAAGCGGGTGGGCAGCTAGCACTTCACCTAAAAAGACAGGGCCGCTGCGGACCGGAAGATAACCGGGGAATGTCAAAGCCGGTGCGCTGTTAACCGACGCACTCTCCCCCCGACAGCGGGGCGCAAAGCGGTATCTTTAGGTAATCAATAACAGCCCGATTTACGCCGTGAAAAACATTACCGATTCATTCCAGACGACGTATCACCCCGTTAAAGCCCTGCTGATTTATCGCCAGCGGGCCGGGTATAAATCAGCCTTTATTGAAGCCTTCGACATCGAGGAGCAGACGGGTAAACCCATCAACGCGCACCCCCTGAGCAAAGCCGAACTCGACAGTCTGGCCAAAGCCCTCGAAAAACAGAAGACGGGTGAAAAAAAAAGTGGCCCGTTCTTATCCTGCAACGGAATACTACCCCAGACGGTGTTATTTATAGACCAGGTGTTTCCCGGTACGCTCGTCTGGTACACCCCCGCCCAGCAACAAGAACTCTACTTTAAAGCAGACCTGACCATTGCCTGCGGAAAATACCCCGTCCCCGCCCTGTTATGGTGCGCTACGGCTACGGGCCTGAGTTTGTTTGCGCTGCCCAGCCCGGAGCGGCCCACGCCAAAAACCGCGTTACAGTACGCCCCCTTTTTTAACGTCTTCAAAACCGGATGCGTCTGCATGGGAACGGCGCAGGTGAACATCAGCAAAACGGCTACCATCGGATCGTTCATGGCCAGGTGGGAGACCGCCT
>JBBRUB010000041.1:0-11821 GCA_038248175.1 Cytophagales bacterium
GAGGTACGTATAATCGAAAGAGTGTACCGTTTTGCCGAATCACGCTGAGGTCGCCACCCAGCTGCTCACTCAGCGACTGGATGAGCCGCCGGCCAAACGATGTTTTCTCACCCGCCCGCTGCCAGTCGGCAGCATCTAAACCCGGCCCGTTATCCTGCACCTCCAGCGTAACACCCGGTCCGGCAGCTGCGCTTTTGTAAAGAGCAATGCGCAGGACCGGTCGGGACACATCAGTATAGGCGTATTTGAACGCGTTGGTAATCAACTCATTCACAATCAGTCCAAGTGGCATGGCTACGTCCACATCCAGCGTGTTCTGGTCAATGTCGAGCTGTAGGTCAAACTCCTCGGTCGAGTAGCCGTAGGCCCGCATCAGACTCTCGCTGAGATCGGTCAGGAACTCGCGCATGTTTACCGACGAGACATTATCGGTCTGGTAGAGCCGCTGGTGAATGAGCGACATAGCCTCTACGCGTTGTTGCCCCACGCGCACGGCGGCCACCGCTTTTTCGTCGTCGAGCCGGTTTGACTGGAGCCGCAGCAGACTGGCCACAATGGCAAGATTGTTCTTGACGCGGTGGTGCAGTTCGCGCATCAGCACGGTAAGCTGATCGGACTGATGCTGAATTTTGGTTTGTTTGCGCTGACCGGAGCGGTACAGCAAAAACAGCGTGCCGAGCAGGACCGACAGCAACACCATACCGCCCACTCCTGCCCACACCTGACGGGTTTTCTGCTGGTTCATAGCAGCCAGCGCCTGTATCTGCGTTTCTTTTTCCTGCGTTTGAAACCGCGCTTCCATCTCCACCAACTGCCGGTTTTTAGTGGCGTTATAGACGCTGTCGTGCGAGGCCATCTGCTTTTGATAATACAGCAATGCCTGTTTGTAATTACCCCGCTGCTGTTCAATGCGGCTTAGCATGCCAAAGGCTTCTTCCTGAATAGTAAACTTCTCCGCGCCCGTCTCTTCAGACCACGCAATGGCACGTTTGCTGTAGGCTGCGGCCTCGTCTTGTTTACCCTGCGCAATGAGTGCGTTTGGTAAATTGACGTGTACGTAGCCAACCATGTATTTGTCGCCGATTCGCTCCGCAAACGCCAGTATATTCCGGAATATCTGCTCAGCCCGCTTGTACTGTCCCGCGTTTTTGTATTCGATGGCCAGGTTAAACAGCGAACCGTAGTAGGCAGTAGAATCGCTCCTTGTCCGGTAAAAGTCAACCACCTGCTGATTGAGGGCCAGTGCCTGCTGATGGCGGTTACTTTTGGCTTCGATAATGGCCAATGCGCCGATCATCTCTATTTCCAGTTCCGGGTTTTTTGACTGCCGGGCGGCCTGCATCGCCTGCTCCAGATACAGCCTGGCCTTTTTCAGGTCATTGAGCTGGTTGTAGGCCGAGCTAATAAGTCGCATTGTCCGGGCAATCTGGCCTGGATTGTTCCTTTCCCGTAAATACCCCAATGCCCGCTGGTAGTGGTCGATGGCCCGCTGGTATTCGTTCACCTGCTGATGCCAGTATCCCACACTCCTGTATGAAATGCCAATGTTGGTAGGCTTGCCAGCAGCAAGCGAACGGCTTAGGGCTTCCTGGTAAGCCAGTTTGGCGGAGGTGAGCTGACCAGCCCGCACCAGCGAGTCGCCCATCTCGCGCAGAGACCAGGTCTTGATAGAATCGGGGGCGTTGCTTAGCGATTCGGGTAGTACACTGGCCATCTGAGCCAGCACCGGTGTACCGCCACGAGCCAGTGCCAGTAAGAGCAGTAACGAAATACGAAGAACCATCCGGATGGGATAAGAGGAGAGAGAAAGCGAATATATAAAGAAATGTTCACCAACAAATTTAAGTCGTTTGCCAACACAGTATAGTCATTGGCATACAACCACTGGCGGCACCTCTCAAACGGTCGTACCTTTTGTCATACATATCCTTCCTCGTTCTCCTCAACCGATCAACACCATGAAAAATCCGTTTCTGCCGTTGCCCACCATGCTGTTACTGCACCCGGCCCAGCTGGAGCTGACGTATCACCTGCGTGCCAGTCGCGTTGCCGTTGCTGGTGGCTGTATCGCGCTGAATGGCCCGCTCAATGAGAAGGCACTGCGTCAGGCCGTTCAGCACCTGCCGGTGTTGTTCGATGTGTTTCGGTGGCAGTTCGACCCGGCCTGTACCAACCTGCCCGTAACGGTTGGTACAGGCTATGAACTTCCTGAACTGCCACTACTGGATTTCAGCCGCGAACCCAACCCGCAGCAGACTGCCGATGCCTGGCTGCAACAGCGACAGCTGAGTGCATTCTGTACGAATTTTCATCCCTTTTTCGATCTGGTGCTGCTGCGGCTTTCGGCTACCGAACACCGGCTGCTGGTTCGGGGCCACCAACTCCTGCTCGACGATACGGGTTGCGACCGGCTGATGAGCGGCATTGCCCGAACCTACACCCGGATCATAGAAGGCGACGGACTGCCCGACCCGGTCCCGGCCTACGCGGGCGAGGTGGCTGCGGCTCAGTTCTATAACAATAGCCTGGCCTACGTAGAGGATGAGGCACACTGGCAAAGAGAATTTACGGAACTGCCTCAAACGCTGTTTCCCCACCGCAACTACGACCTGATAGCACCTTTGCCCTACCGGTTTGCTGCCAGCGATTCGTTGAGCCGGACACTCCGGCAGGCAGCAACTGTATTGAACGAGTCGCCGGATTATTTGCTAATGGCGGCTCTGACACTATTCTTCAGCCGTATCTATAACCAGGCTGTCTGTACCTTTGGGCGGGTGGTGGCCGGGCGGCAGATAAAATCACAATTTCCTGTTGTGGGGCGTTTTGACCGTCTGTTGCCAATCCGGCTCCGGTATCAGCCCGAACTTTCGCTGCGGCTGCTGGTGCAGCGTATCCGGCGGCAACACCGTTCGGATAACAGCCATCGCCACTTTCCGATGAGCCACCTGAGCCGAACGCTTGGCGCGGTGCGGTCGTGCCTGTTCGACGTGCTGATACAACAGCAGCCCGCCCCATCCGCGCTGACCATGCCCGACCTGATTTGTCAGACTACCCGGCTGGCTCCGTCGGGGGTATATGCACCACTGCATATCTGCTGGCAGGAAGGTAGTACCCACCAACCCGCCGGTTTACAGGTGAGCGGACTGCCCAATTACATCAGCGAGGGCGACGCGCGAAGTTTGCTGGTGCAGACCGAACATCTGCTGGCCGACTTCGCGCGTCGCCCCGACGTGCCAATCGCTTCGTTTGAGGTGCTGCCGCGTTTTATCCGGGAATATCTGTCGGGCCGGGCTGGGCATTGCTTTACGGATAAGCGGATCAGTGAACCCGCCAGGCTGTCCGTGCCGGGACACTGATACCCCCGATTCGGGTCATTACTGTTTATAGACCTTGCCGTCTTTCATCACGAACTGTACAGTTTGCAGGGTTTTGATGTTTTGAACGGGGTTTTCCGCCACAGCGATGATATCAGCCAGTTTGCCGGGCTCTATCGAGCCGATCTGCGTGTCCAAGCCGAGGAGTTTGGCGTTGGTCAGCAGGGCAGAGCGAATGGCGGCCACGGGGGGCATGCCCGCTTCTACCATATACTCGAACTCTTTGGCGTTGTAGCCGTGAATGAACACGCCCGCGTCGGTGCCAAAGGCAATATTGACACCCGCTTTGTAGGCTTTGGCAAACGTAGCCTGAATTTTCGGGCCAATGGCCAGCGCTTTGGGGGTTACCAGGGCCGGGTAATAGCCAAAATGCCGGGCCGAATCGGCGGCTGTCTTACCCGCAATGATAGTTGGTACGTAATACGTGCCGTACTTTTTGAACAACTCAATGGCTTCGTCGTCCATAAGCGTACCGTGTTCAATGGTCTGCACCCCCGCCCGAATGGCGCGTTTTATCCCCTCGGCTCCGTGTGCATGGGCCGCTACTGCAAAGCCGTAGTCTTTGGCCGCATCAACAACGGCCTTTACTTCTTCTTCGGTGAACTGCGGGCCGGAACCGTCTTTGGCGTTGCTCAACACGCCCCCGGTTGCCGTAATCTTGATTAAATCAGACCCGTCTTTATACCGTTGCCGCACGGCCTTCCGGGCATCTTCGGGACCATTGATAACGCCCTCTGCCGGGCCGGGGTCGCCCATGAGGTCTTTCCGATAGCCGTTGGTCGGGTCGGCGTGGCCCCCGGTGGTGGCAATGGCTTTGCCGACGGTCATGATGCGCGGACCGTCCACCAATCCCTGATTAACCGCGTTGCGTAACGACACGTTTACACCCGACCCACCGAGGTCGCGCACGGTGGTAAACCCGGCTAGCAGTGTTGTTTTGGCGTGTTTGGCAGCCTGATAAGCCACGTCGGGCGGGTTGCGGGTAAATCCGTCAATGGCTCCGCCCCGGCGTGTTTCACTTTCCAGATGCACATGCATGTCGATCAGGCCGGGTAGCACGGTTTTGGCCTTCATGTCCAGCACTTTATCCTGACCCGTGGCCGGGGTAAAGCCTTTTTGCACGGCGGTGATTTTGTTGCCTTCCACCACCACCGTCATTTGCGGCTGCATGTCGTTGCTGGTGCCGGTAAAGAGGTTGCCGCAGTGAATAAGGGTGCGCTGGGCCAACAGGGGAGACGCCAGCAGCGACAGGCCGACCAGCAGGTACATTTTTTTCATCGGGGAGATAAGTTTAAGCCTAAAAAAAGCCGCAACGGAGCGTTGCAGCCTGAAACTACGGATTTTATTGGTGATGGTTATTACAGGCGTGAAACTTGCACAACGGCAGTTTTAGGCCCTACTAATTGAGTTATCGTTTTGGGGTAAGGAGTTACATCACGCAGAATGACCCTATATGTCTGATTGTCCAGCCGGACATTCGTCGAATCGGAATCTCTGGCACCCCTTTTTGAGAGGTCGGGTCCTAAAATAAGTTTCACCTCAGCTGAATCGTTGACTGTTGATATCAGCATAGATACATCGACATTGCCTTCCCAGATGCAGACAGCCTCTGTTGGACAACGACTATCCGAAATTGAATCGACACGGACAACGAGCCCTGACGCCAATCTGCCCGATTGACCCGTACTGAGTCGGATTAGGTCTGCCGGTACCACATCACCCGATTTGCAGGCAACAACAATTACTGATGCACTAAACAGACAGACGAGCGCGGAGTTGACGTACCGTTTCATGGCATGATGGTTTTCTTTTTACGACCCGCCTGCTCACCAAACCGTTGGAACGCAGCCACACTTTTTTCACCGCTCGGTAAGCAGTTTCACCACTAACTGAAGCGTAACTTTTACGTCGTTCAGCGAAGTCTGTAAGTCATTGACTGTGGTCTGCAATTCCGCGAACTTTTGGTCATGATCGTCAAGGCGTTTATTCACTTTGGCGAATTCTTCGTTGACTTTGGCGAATTCTTCGTTGACTTTGGCGAATTCTCCGTTGACTTTGGCGAATTCTCCGTTGACTTTGGCGAATTCTCCGTTGATTCGTTTGAAGCCTTCATTTTGATCCTGACGAATGGCCCGCACGTCAAGTGTGAGGTTGGCCAGACCCCGGGCAATACTTTCGAGTTGACGACCCTGATCGACGGATAAGTTTTCGAGTTGTTCGACGCGTTCTTCTAAAAACATGGTGGCGGGCTATTTTTGGGACAAGATACAGCGTTTTGGTTACTACGTGTTAATCAGAAGGGCTATCGTTTCACAATCACCCCGTCGGCCACGAACGTCAGTTCCTTTTCGGGTTCGGTAATTTTCTCGATTTCGGCTTTCGATTTGCCCGCGTCTTCGGCGTAGTGGCGGAGTTCGGCAACGGGCGTGGTGGTGGTTTCGGCCAGGCCCTGCATGACCACAGTCTTACCGACGATGTCTTTTGGTACAAAGAAGCCGTAGTCCTTGAACGATACGCGCATGGTCTGCCCGTCGCCGGTAACGACTTTCATCCAGCAGCCTTTGGCCTGACAAACCGACTCTACGGTGCCTTCGACCTTGGCGGGCAGCTTGTCTTTGGTGGCCATCTTGGTGACGAGCTGGGTGGCTGGTATGGCCCCTTTGTCGGTAATTTTCTTGCCGTGAAAACTTACGTTGTCCTGCGCCACTGCGCCGAACGATGCGCCCATCAGGAGGGTAGCAATCAGGATGTTCTTCATTGATTTATAGCAGTTATCTTTACCCAAAAGTACAAAAGTCAGGCCATTATTAACCATTTCTATGATACGTATTCCATTTGCCGCTCCGTTGGGGCTACTATTGCTGGCCGCCGTAGGTTGTCAGACCAAAGACACTACCGAAACCACTGAAAAACGTACTGTTTTCTTCGATACCTCGGGTATGGATACCACCGTAGCACCGGGCAACGATTTTTTCTCGTATGCTAATGGCGGCTGGGTGAAAACCACGAAAATCCCTGACGATCAGACCAGCTGGGGCGCGTTCAACCTGCTTTACGAAGGTAACCAGAAAAAGACCAAAGCTATTCTGGACGAAGCCGCAGCCAGCAAGGCAGCGAAAGGCTCCGCTAAACAAAAAGTGGGCGATTTCTATGCCAGCGGTATGGACAGCGCGGCCATCGAAAAGCGGGGTTTTGATCCCATACAACCCCAGATGGCCCGGATTGCCGCCCTCACTAACTACAAAGACGCCCTGCGCTATATGGCCGCCGATTCTACCAACCGGGGGGGCGAGCTGTTTGGCCTGTACGTGGGTGCCGACGACCGCCAGAGTACCATCAACCGGCTCAGTTTCTATCAGTCGGGGCTGAGCCTGCCCGAAAAAGAATACTACACCCGTACCGATGCCGAATCGAAGAAAATCCGGGCGGCTTTTGTGGTCTATATAGCCAAACTCTTCGCGCTGACGGGCGTCGATACGCTGACGGCGCAGAAAAAAGCCGATGCCATTCTGGCCTTCGAAACGAAGCTGGCACAGGCCCACAAAACAGCCGCCGACCTGCGCGACCCGGTGGCCAACTACCACAAACTGTCGATGAGTGAACTCACTAAGCAGATGCCCGCGCTGGACTGGAAAACGTTTCTGACCACTATGGGCCTGACCACCGATACGGTGCTGGTGGGCCAGCCGACCTATTATCAGGCTCTAAGTAAAGAATTACCCGCCATGCCAATGGACCTGCTGAAAGATAAAATGACGTTTGGGCTGATCGACAATAATGCATCGTTGCTGAGTCAGGATTTTGCTACGGCGCGATTCGATTTCTATAACAAAACCCTGAATGGTCAGCCCGTGCAGCCCGCCCGCTGGAAACGGATTGCCCGCACGGTCGATGCGTCGCTGGGCGAGTTGCTGGGTGAGTTGTGGGTCGAGAAATATTTCACCGCCGAGGCCAAAGAGCGGATGCTTACATTGGTCGATAACCTCCAGAAAGTCTATCGCGAGCGAATTGAAAAGCTCGACTGGATGGCTCCCGAAACCAAAAAAGTAGCGTTAGTGAAACTCGATAAATTCGTCAGGAAGATTGGCTATCCCGACAAATGGAAAGACTATTCGGACGTGACTATCAATCGCGACGATTACTTCGGCAATGTGCAGCAGACCCGGATGCACGAGTGGCGCGAGAATCTGGCTAAGGTAAATAAGCCCGTTGATAAGGCCGAGTGGGGCATGACCCCGCCTACGGTGAACGCCTACGCCAACCCCACCAACAACGAAATCGTGTTTCCGGCGGGGATTCTGCAATTCCCGTTCTTCGATCCCAACGCCGACGATGCCATCAACTACGGAGCCATCGGCATGGTGATCGGCCATGAAATGACGCACCTCTTCGACGATCAGGGGCGGCAGTACGACGCCAGCGGCAACCTGCGCGACTGGTGGACCAAAGCCGACGCCGATAAGTTTAACGCCAAAGCGCAGATGGTAGTTGACCAGTACAACGGCTATACCGTGCTGGACAACCTGCACCTGAACGGGCGGCTCACGCTGGGCGAAAACCTCGCCGACCTCGGCGGCATCACGCTGGCCTACGATGCCTTCAAGCTCACCGAACAGGGCAAGGGCGATACCAAAATTGATGGATTCACGCCTGACCAGCGCTTTTTTCTGGGTTTCGCGCAGGTGTGGCGCGAGAAAGTCCGCCCCGAAGCCGAACGTACTGGCGTCCAGACGGATCCGCACTCGCCCGGCAAATTCCGCGTTAACGGCCCGCTTGCCAACTTCAAACCGTTCTACAAAGCGTTTGGCGTGAAGCCGGGCCAGAAACTGTACAAGCCCGAAGCCGCCATGGCGAAGGTATGGTGAGGAACTACGTCCAGTACAGCACCGGTGCGTTGGGGAAACGCTTTGCCCACTCGGCGAAAAAGAAGGCTTTCATCGCCTTCATCTCGTCGGGCCGATACACGTATTTGGTGCCGCCAAACTTGTTGCGTTTCTGGGCGCGGGTGGTCTCGTCCATCTCCAGGCTGGTGTTGGGGTACCACTGCATGAGCACGTCTTTGGAGCCGGGCGTAAAGCGGTGGCTGATGAACTCGACATTCATATCCAGCGCGTCGCTACCCGGAAAATCGAGAACGTTGGCCATGCGGTCGAGGAGGGCGGTGTAGTGGTCGCGCCAGTCGGGAATGGGTATGATGGGGGCAATGACCAGCCCGATGGGGTAGCCACCTCCGCCCAATTCGCTGGGCATGGCCAGCTTACGAATGCCCTGCAAGCGGGCTTCGACCGAAGCCGTGCCGCCTTCGAGCCGCCGGGCCACAACGTCGGCGTTCAGGCTGACGCGGGCGCGGGTCTGGCCGTTGTGCGGCAGGTTGAGCAGACCATCGACCTGATCGTACTTGGTCACGAAACGCAACTGTCCGTTTTCGCGCGTACCGTAGTAGCGGATGCACTCGGCCAGGCTGCCCGTAAGGTGTTCGATGCCCAGCAC
Source organism: Cytophagales bacterium (assembly GCA_038248175.1). Classification (GTDB taxonomy): domain Bacteria; phylum Bacteroidota; class Bacteroidia; order Cytophagales; family Spirosomataceae; genus Spirosoma. The sequence goes on from JBBRUB010000041.1 coordinate 8,865, forward strand.
ATCGGTATAACAACTCACCTCGAACGTAGTAGGCCGGGGGGCGTCGGTGAGGGTGTTACTGTTTTGCCAGGTGCGGTTAGGCGGGTAGGTGCCTTCGTAAGCGGCTGTGTTGGCCAGCATCCTGGGCAGGTTGGCGTAGGCCCGCACTACGGGTGGGCCTGATAAACTACCGGCGAGGTAGCAGTATTGACAGTGCGCCGGGCAACCTTCGGCGAGGTTCATTTGCCAGTCGGCAGAGGGCGGAATGGGCTGGAGTTTAAAAGCTCCGGCGGGGGCGTTGACCACCGCGAGTGTGTTTTTGGCGATGCGGTACGTCTCCCGCTCGTCGGCTCCGCGCAGCCCGGTAATGCGGTTGTTTTTAGCGATTTCTATGGGCAGACCAAGCGCGTCGATACGTTCGTACATGGCCTGACCAAATGGCTCGCTGAGGGCATCGGCGGTGAAGACCACGCGCCTGGGCATCCAGAGCCGGGGGCTGTTGTTGCGCCAGGAAGATGAACTGACTGGAGTCGGCGCGGTATCCACTGTAGCGGGTAACTGTGTTTGTTGGAGTGTCATAACGAGAGCATTTCGGGTCAGTAACCACCGGTAAAAGCGACCGTTTCCCCTGCCTGTTTATAACACACTCAATACCCGAATAACTCCCTTAATTAATATAATTTATCAGGTTAACTTTTTGATTTTTAGATAGTTGTATTCTTTTGCATTGTAAATTCTGATATAAACAGGGTGATTCGCTACCCGTATCATAAAACCGGTGGTTACTGAACAATTGATGGCGAATTGACCGGCGCGAGTACGGACGCCGAAGGGATGCTTATTCTGAACTCACTGCCCCGACCCGGCTCACTTGTTACGTCGATGCGCCAGTTATGGGCCAGTACAATCCGCTGTACGTAACTCAGCCCCAGGCCAAAGCCTTTGACGCTGGGTTGACTGCGGTCGTGAACCCGGAAAAAGGGTTTAAAAATTTGCTTTAGCTGGTGCGCCGGAATGCCAATACCCCGGTCGCGAATGGTGAGTAGTAACCCGTTGGCGTCGGCAACCGCGTTGAGGGAAATCTGTGGATCGCCGGGGCTGTATTTAACGGCATTGTCGATGAGGTTATGCAGTACGTTAGTCAGGTGCAGCCGGTCGGCCATGAGCAGTGGGTTCAGCGGGAGTGATACGCGCAGGTAATTGCCGTGCCGTTCGGCTATGGTCTCTAACAGGCTACACAACGATACGGGTTCCGGGTTGAGAATAAGTGTATTTCGGTCGGCGCGGGCCAGCGTCAGCATGGTTTCTACCTGGTGCTGTAGCCGTTCGGTTTCTTCGCGAATAATCCGAATATACTTCTCGGTGCGTTCGGGATGATTGCGGACAATGGGCGAATCAAGGACATCGACTGCCATCCGAATGGCAGCAACAGGTGTTTGAAACTCATGCACAACGGAGTGCAGCACATCAGTCTTGATCGTCCCCTTTTGCCGACGCAGCATCCGCCAGAGAATGTAACAAAACAGAGCCTGAGAAGGCAGTGCCAGAACAAGCAGAACCAACCATGTTTCTGGGGCTGTGAGTGTGGGGAAACTCACTGGTGTAACTGATGATGCAGAAAAAATGGAGAAAACATACATAGTACGAGTCAGGCGAGCATGCAAAGCAGGAGGTAGGCAATAGAAAGAAAGTACATAGACGTACTTACTTGATCAAAGTCATCGTGTATTGTTATAAATAATTTTATGTTAACAAAAAAGCCTGCTCAAGGCAGGCTTTTTTGTTTTTAATAGATCATTACGACTACTCTGTTTTGTCTGGTTCCGTTCCAGTTGTTGCTTCTGGTGTCGGAACCGTTGTAGTTTTTCGGGCTGTTGAGCTACCGGTTGCTGCTGTACTGGTTTTGGCCGGCGTAGCTCTGGTACGGGGTCGGGGCGCGGCTTTGGTGCGGGTCTGAGCGGGTTGGGTAGAGGGGGCATCGGCTGGTTTCGATTCGGCTTTTGCGGTTGCTTTTGCTTTAGTGTTGGCCGCGCGTTTGGCGTTCTTTTCGGCTTTGGCCGCGTTCCTTTTGGCTTTAGCGTCTTCCTTTTTTGCTTTCTTCTCGTCCTGCTTTGCTGGTTTAGCTTTCTTCTTTTCGTCTTTCTCTATCAGCTTCGCCAGCTTTTTCGCCAGTTTTTCCGCCGATTTCTCGATTGACTTTTTCATTTTTTTGGTAGCCTCACCAGCGTCGCTCAGTTTAGCTTCGATCGAACTGACAATATCGGCTGTCAGCGATTTGCGGTCTGTCTTTTTGGTATTCATTCGTTGTGTTAGAAAAAAATCTACAAATAAATACGAAATTTTTGTGACAATCAAAAATTCAATATTAAGTTTTCATTACATTTTTGAAGGTAGTCCCAGCACACGATGCCCGCCGTAACCGCAATATTGAGCGAATGCTTGGTGCCAAACTGGGGTATCTCCAGGGTCAGATCGGCCTGTTTGACCACATATTCGCTCACGCCGTTTACCTCGTTGCCCAGCACAAAGGCGTACCGCCGGTTGGGTTCGGGTCTGAAATCAGACAGCAGCACACTCCCCTCGGCCTGCTCAATGGCAGCTATGATCCAGCCCTGATGCTGGAGGTCACGCAGTAGAATCAGAATATTGGGGTGGTGGGTCCAGACAACAGACTCGGTGGCCCCCAGCGCTGTTTTGGTAATGTCCCGGTGGGGAGGGCAGCCAGTTATACCGCACAAAAAGAGACGCTCGGCCCGGAAGGCGTCGGCAGTTCTGAATACTGACCCTACGTTGTTCAGGCTGCGAACATCGTCCAGGATCAGGCAGTACGGAAACTTGTCTGCGGCTTTGAAATCATCGACCGAGATCCGGTTGAGTTCGGCAAGGGAGAGTTTGCGGGGGGGCATCGGCTGCATACTTGATTATATGCAAAAGTAACGTTGCTGCTGTGTGATTTGCTGGAGTCAGGCGTAATTGGC
>JBBRUB010000042.1:0-11740 GCA_038248175.1 Cytophagales bacterium
CAGGAAAAGGGTGAAACCAAACGACTATTTTTCAGTGGCGACATTGGTCGGCCCGACGATAATATCCTGCGCCGTCCCGATACCTTTCCGCAGGCTGATTACATCATCTGCGAATCGACTTACGGCGACCGGCTCCATGAACCCGAACCTGATATGAAAGCGCACCTACTCCGAATTGTCCGGCAAACATGCGTCGAAAAAAGGGGCAAACTCCTTATCCCGGCCTTTGCCGTTGACCGGACGCAGGAGCTGATTTACGCCCTCGACCAGCTTTCGAGCGAAGGCCAACTGCCAACCTTACCGGTTTATATCGACAGCCCGATGTCGGTAAAAGCCACCGCAGTTATGCGCGACCACGAAGAAGATTTCAATCCTGAAATCCTGGCCTACATCAAGAAAGACGGCGACGCGTTTAACTTTCCCAACCTGCACTACGTCTCGGAAGTGGCCGATTCAAAAGCCATCAACGATAGTTCAGAGCCGTGCATCATCATCTCGTCGTCGGGCATGGCCGAAGCAGGGCGCATCAAACATCACATCAAAAACAACATTGAAAAAGCCAGCACCACTATTCTGCTCGTTGGGTATGCGTCGCCCAGCAGCCTGGCCGGTGCGCTGAAGCGGGGCGACAAAGAGGTCAGGATTTTCGGTGAACGTTACCCCGTAAACGCGCAGGTTGAGGTCATGGAATCGTTCTCGGCTCACGGCGATTACCGCGAGATGCTCGACTTTTTGAGTTGTCAAAATCCCGCCCGTGTCAAAGCCACGTTTCTGGTCCACGGCGATTTGGACCGGCAGCTCATCTGGAAAGATAAACTCGAAGCCGCCGGATTTGCCAACATTCAGATACCGGAACTGAAAGAAAAGGTAGTGTTGTAAACGAAAAATCCCCGGCTCATCACCGGGGACTGGGTAATTTCAGGAAAGCAGGAAAGCCATTACGTAAACCGGATTCTGCCTGCGCCAACCCGCGAAAAGCAGCGATTCAGCACCCCCCGGTACATTTTGCCGAACTGGGCGTAACACCATCGTTTCAGTTGTTTCACCTCTCCGGGAACAAGCATGTTGATGGCCTTTGCCAACTCTTTCTCGAACAGGGACTTGTCAAAACTTACCTTCTGAAGGATGGTCTTGATGTACTCAAGCATAGAAAGCATATAATTAAACGTTTACTGATTAGAGGAGCCTGTTAATGCAGATGAACGCAGCAGTCTCATTGCCACGTTTACCTAATTGAACGAAGAACGGCTTGCTTAGTCTTTTGTTGCGCAAACATACAATGTTTTTATTAATATTCCGTAAAATTCTTGTATTATCCATCTGCTTTCCAGTAGCCGTATTTTCGCAGGAGACTGGTAATAAGGCATCTGTGAGTATTGGTGAAACTGAGTTTCTGATTGAACGGCCCTTTGTCATTACGGTGGCTATTCCAGACGCAAACACCCGCCCGGTCCTGACTTTTCCCGACATTCCGGGTTTCAGCAAAAAAGGCACCTCGGCCAGTATAACTACCATCGAAGTAAGTGGCCGGCAGGTTGTCAGCCAGGTTATTACGCAGTCATATCAGGCCCGCCAGCCGGGTCGGTATCAGCTATCTCCGTTTGTGCTGACCATTAACGATGCCGATGTGCCGGTTGATGGCGCGGAGCTGATTGTGCTGGCCCCACCAGCCGCTTCAGCACCGGGTAGCAATACACTAACGGCGGTACCGAAGAATGCGGCTTTTTTGCAGCTACGAACAGACAAAACCGCCCTGTACGCGGGCGAAGGCCTGGGACTGACGCTGTCGTTTTTCGTAGCCGACAACTACCCGTATGTGCTTAATTTCACAGCATTGGAAAAGCAGCTGCAGGCCATTACCAAACAAATCAGGCCCGTCAATGCCTGGGAAGAGAACTGGAATATTACCGACCTGAAGCCTGTACCCGTACTGATTGGCGGCAAAAAATTTCGGGAATATCGGCTGTACCAGGCTGTGTTTTTTTCGCTGGTAGCCCGAACGCTCACCTTTCCTGCCGTATCCCTGCAACTCACGCGCCAGCCGGTAAATGGCCCGCCCACCACGCAGCCGGAGTCAATTGGCTTCAGCAGTCAGCCCGTTGGCGTTTTGGTGCGGGCCTTACCTCCGCATCCGCTACGGGGGCAGGTGCCGGTGGGTTTGTTTCGACTTGAAGAGAACCTGAGTAAAGGGCGCGTTGAGGCCGGACAGAGTGTTCGCTATACCTTTGCCGTGGCGGGCGCGGGAAACATTGCCACGCTGACGCCCCCCACCCTGTCGGACAGCAGCGACGTCGATATTTTTCCGCCCGAAGAACGGCAGACAATCAACCGTATTAACGGGCAGATTTCGGGACGAAAAGCGTTCAGCTATTTTCTGGTACCACACCAGAACGGAACCGTGCCGTTGGTCAGCCGGTTTCGCTGGATTTACTTCGATCCGCTGCGGGCCAGATACGATACCCTCCGCCCCCGGCTGAGTCTGCGGGTGGGCGGCCCTGCTGAGACAGGTATGGACACGGCTCTGGCCAATCGGTTAGCCAGTCAGTCGCTGTATGCGGGTATTGACCGGTTAGACAGTTCAGAGCAACCACTGGCCGTAACAGACTTAGTCAGGCTTTTAGCTAATGCGCTGATTATTATAATGTTGGCAGGAATGATTTATATTTTTTTAAAGAAATGAGCAGCACATACGGTACCCTATTCAAGATTTCTACCTTCGGCGAATCGCACGGGCCGGCCATTGGCGTCGTCATTGACGGATGCCCCGCCGGGTTGCCCTTCGACCTCGATTTTATCCAGCACGAGCTAACCCGGCGCAAACCCGGTCAGTCGCGCATTACAACCCAACGGCGCGAAGCTGATGAGTTCGAAGTACTGTCGGGCGTGTTTGACGGCCAAACACAGGGTACGCCCATTGCTATGCTTATTCGCAATACCGACCAGCGCAGCAAAGACTACGGCCACATTGCCGAACAGTTTCGCCCGTCGCACGCCGACTACACCTACCAAACCAAATACGGCTCGCGCGATTACCGGGGCGGGGGGCGGTCGTCGGCCCGCGAAACAGCCGCCCGCGTGGCCGCCGGGGCCGTAGCCAAACTATTGCTGGCACGTCAGGGCGTGCAAATACAGGCGTATGTGTCGCAGGTAGGTACGCTGAAACTCGACAAACCCCATACCGAACTGAACCTCACCCTGGCCGAAGAAAACGCCGTGCGCTGCCCCGACCCCGACACTGCCGAGCGGATGTTTCAGTACATCGACGAGATTCGAAAGCGGGGCGACTCCATCGGGGGCGTTATTGACTGCGTGATAACGGGCGTTCCGGTGGGCTGGGGGGAGCCGGTGTTCGACAAACTGCACGCCGAACTGGGCAAAGCCATGTTGAGCATCAACGCCGTAAAAGGCTTTGAATATGGCAGCGGTTTTGCGGGCGTCGAACTGCTCGGTTCGCAGCACAACGACGAATTTTATACCGACGAAACCGGCGCGGTACGTACTAAAACCAACCAGTCGGGCGGTATTCAGGGCGGCATCAGCAACGGTGAGACCATCTATTTCCGCACCGCGTTCAAACCCGTTGCCACCATCATGCAGGACCAGGACAGCGTGGACGTGAACGGGCAGGCGGTAACGGTATCGGGCAAAGGGCGGCACGACCCCTGCGTAGTACCCCGCGCCGTACCCATTGTAGAAGCCATGGCCGCACTGGTCCTGGCCGACATGATGCTGCGCAACCGAACCGCGCAGGTTTCTCCAGTAGCGGCTGACCCGACTATTCTGGTAAAGAATCCTGAAAATTCATAAATTTGTTGATAGCCAGATTTCCCATACTCATGCAAACCGCCCTACTCGAACAAGCCCTCCAGATGCCAGACGCTTATCTGTTCATCGACCGTTTACGGGCGGCCCTCGAACTGGAAAAAGCAACTCGAAAACATTTCTATGAGATCGTAGAGGAAAACCGGAAGATGGAGTTCATTAACGGCGAAATCTATTACCACTCACCCGTGCGGCTTTGGCATAACGAAGCGTCGGGAAATGTCTATGAGTTGATCAGAACGTACGTCCGTCGGAACAAACTGGGGCGGGTCGGCATCGAGAAGCTACTGATCTCCCTTACGCGCAACGATTACGAACCGGATGTTTGCTTTTGGCAGACCGAAAAATCGAAAGCGTTTAAACCGCGTCAGGCGCAGTTTCCGGCCCCCGACTTCGTAGCCGAGATTCTGTCCGAATCAACTGCGCATCATGATAGAGGAGTCAAGTATCAGGATTACGAATCGCACGGCGTTCGGGAATACTGGATTATCGACCCCGAAAAGCAGGTGCTGGAACAGTATGTACTGGAAAACGACGCGTATGAGTTGCGTATGAAGGCTGGTGATGGCATGGTACACAGCGCGGCCATCGAGGGATTCAGCATACCAGTCCGGGCTATCTTCGATGACGATGAAAACGCCCGAGTTCTGGCGGAGTTGTGGCAACAGCCATAATTCTATTTCTCTTTCTTTGTGAAAGCAGCCTGCATCAGTACGTAGCCGAAAAAGCCGAAACCAATAGCCTGTGCCACGACGCCGATGCTCAGCAGCGTACCGGTTACGGCCCAGGCTTCACTTTTCCCGTAAGCACCCAGCAGAACCAGAATCAGGCCAGTTAGCCAGAAACCAGCCGCCAGCACAATAAACTTGTTACGAATCGTAACCATAGCGAATAAAATTTTCAGGTCTGTTCAGACTAAACAACCGTTCCCATTGGCTTTGTTCATCCGGTTGGTTTTGCTGCTTCCTCTAATTGTCAACGTCGCCGTTGCCCAGCCGGATACACGACATCACTACACGTTCCGGCGCGGGCTGATGGGAACGGAGTTTGTCGTTACGCTCTACGCCACCGACAGCCTGACCGTCCAACGCGCCAATGCCGCCGTAAATGCCCGGATGGATTCACTCAATCAGATTATGAGCGACTACCTCGACGGCTCTGAACTAAACCGGCTCTCGGCCAGTAGCGGAACCGGGCAGTGGGTGCGCGTCTCGCCGGACCTGTTCAACGTGCTGAAAAAAGCCAGATGGGTAGCCGAACGTTCCGGTGGCCGCTACGACCCCACCATCGGGCCACTCTCGCAACTCTGGCGCAGGGCCGTTCGGCGGGGCGAATTTCCAACCTCCAAACAGCGACGCCGGGCCAGATGGGCGGTGGGCTATAAACTAATGGAGCTGGACAGCGTAAACCAATCCGTAAAACTCCGTCAGCCCGGCATGAAACTCGATATGGGCGGTATTGGACAGGGTTTTGCCATTGACGAAGCCGGTGTCGTACTGCGCAACGCTGGTTTGCCCGCTTTCCTGCTCGACCTCGGTGGCGACATTCTGGCTGGTAACGCTCCCCCTGACCAACCCGGCTGGCGCGTTGCACTGGACTCAACGACGATACTGCTAAAAAACGCGGCCATCACCACCTCCGGCGATACGTACCGCCATCTGGATTATCGGGGGCGTCGGTACTCTCACATTATGAACCCGCGTTCGGGCCTGGGGCTGCGGCATTTTGTACGGGCCACCGTACTGGCTCCCGACGGCTGGCGGGCCGACGCCCTCACCAAAGTATTCAGCGTAGCGGGGCTGCGCCAAAGCCGCCGGTTGCTGCGCCGGTTTCCCGATGTTTCGGTATTACTGATTGAAAACAAACGCGGTCGATTGCGCCAGTGGCAATCGACCGCGTTTTAGAATGCCGACAAAAAATGCTACACCGCTATCGTCTTGCCCGGTACGGCAATCTCGTACAGGCCGTCTTTGCTTGGCAGACTCTTCGGCATGGCATCCCAGGCGAGTTTATCGGGAAAGAGGTCGATTTGTGAGTTCATGGCATCGTCCCACTTCACCTGCTTGCCGGAGTACGTAGCCATACGGCCCATGAGCGCGGTCATGGTGCTTTTGGCGGTCCGTTCAGCATCGGCAAATTTGTACTCGCCTTTGGCAACGGCCTCAAACAGTTCGTCGTGTTCAATCTGGTAGGGGTTGCCGTCGGCTTTTGAGTCGCGGCTGTAAATCGGCTGACCGTTGTAGGCCATCAGCGCGTTGGCTCCCCGTTTTTCCATCCCTTCTACCTTGCCTTTGGTACCGAGGAACATCTCGTCAATGCGGCTGTAGGTTCCTTCGTAATGGCGGCACTGGCTGTTTATGGTTGTACCGTCGGCATAGACGTAGTCAACGATGTGGTGATCGAAAATTTCGCCGTAGTCTTTGCCGTTGCGTATCTGCCGCCCGCCCGTTCCCTGACACGAGACGGGATACGCGTTTTTAACCCAGTTGGCTACGTCGATGTTGTGCACGTGCTGTTCGTTGATATGGTCGCCACAGAGCCAGTTGAAATAATACCAGTTGCGCATCTGGTAATCCATTTCGGTCTGGTTGGCCAGGCGCGGCTTTTGCCACACGCCCCCGCTGACCCAATAAACCTGCCCGCCCACAATATCGCCGATGGCACCGTCCTGAATACGTTTGACCATTTCGCGGTAGCTGGTCTGGTACCGGCGTTGCAACCCCGTAACGACGTTTAGTTTTTTCTTTTTGGCTTCTTCGGCAGCGGCCAGTACCCGCCGGATACCGGGCGCGTCGGTAGCCACGGGTTTTTCCATGAACACGTGCTTACCCTGCCGAACAGCTTCCTCAAAATGGCCGGGCCGGAAACCCGGTGGCGTGGCCAGAATCACGACATCGGCCAGAGCTATGGCCTGTTTGTAGGCATCGAACCCGGCAAATTTTCGGTCTTCGGGGACGTCAACTTTGGGCGAACCGTCGGTGGCTTTGGCTCCGCGTTCCATCAGCGATTTGTAGGCTCCGTCGATCCGGTCGCGGTAGGCATCGGCCAGAGCCACGATTTTTACGTTCTGTTTGGTGCTGAGTGCCTGCTGAGCGGCTCCCGTGCCACGCCCGCCACAGCCAATGAGGGCCACTTTGATGGTATCATTTACCGAATGAAAAAACCCGCCCGCGCTGGCGGCAAACGGTAGTGTGCTGAGTACGGCCCCGCCGGTAAGCAGCCCTGATGTTCTGATGAAATCGCGCCGGTCCTGATTGGTATGTGTCATGGTTTTTCTGGTTGATATGTTGCTCGTAACTAAAGCATTGCCCGATCTCTTTTTACTTTTTATCCGTAATCAGCCTACTCACCAAGTCACCACTAAGTGACTAATTGATAATCAACTGAGCATATTTGTAAAGGGGTCAGTAAAGATTAGCCAAAAAAATTTATTCATCGCAAGAATTTTTAGTACGAAACACAGAGTTCTTTCTAATTTTAGGCCCACAAACAGAATTATTTTTCATTCTCACTCTCATCGCTACAGCATATGCGTAAGACAATTACCAAGACAATGACCACGTTCGTGGTTGTTTGCCTAACCAGTCTCGTTACGTTCGGACAAACCCTGATTACGGGTAAAGTAACGGACGACATCCAGAAAGAACCTTTGGCGGGCATCAGCATCGCTGTGGAGGGCAAGGTTATCGGTACTATTACCGACACACGCGGAAATTTCTCGCTCTCGACAAACACACCCCGCCCGTTTGTCATTGCCGTAACGGGCGTTGGCTTTGCCAGACAACAGTTCACCATCAACAATGAGAACGCAAATCTGAACATCGTCCTGAAAGAGCAGGCTCTGGTAGGGCAGGAAGTAGTCGTGTCAGCGTCGCGGATTGAAGAAAGTGTCCTCAGATCGCCGGTGTCGGTCGAGAAGATGAGTCTGCGCGATATTCAGGCGACGCCATCGGCCAACTTTTACGACGGCCTGGCCAACATCAAAGGCGTTGACATTGCCACGCAGGGGATGCTGTTCAAGTCTATCAACATGCGGGGATTTGGCGCAACGGGTAACCCCCGCACGGTGCAGCTCATCGACGGCATGGACAACTCGGCTCCGGGCCTGAACTTCCCGGTCGATAACATTGTCGGTATCCCGGAGCAGGACGTAGAGAGCGTAGAGATCCTACCCGGTGCGGCTTCGGCTCTCTACGGCCCCAACGCCATTCAGGGCTTGATTTTGCTGAACAGCAAAAGCCCATTTCTGTATCAGGGGCTGAGTGCCAACGTAAAAACCGGCGTGATGAGCGCGTCCAACCGCCCTACGGCCAACACGGGTTTTTACGACGCGTCGATCCGTTACGCCAAAGCGTTTAATAACAAACTGGCGTTCAAGGTCAACCTGGCATACATCAAAGCACAGGACTGGGAAGCTACTAACTACACCGACCTGAATAACCCCAGTAGCACCGCCAATACGTCGGACAGGTCTGTTGTTGCGCCCAATTACGATGGTATGAATATCTATGGCGATGAAAACCAGCAGAATCTTCGCACAATTGGTCAGGCTCTGATTACCGCCAACCGCCTGCCCGCTGCCGCTCTGCCATTGTTTCCAAATAGCAGCGTGAGCCGAACGGGGTATCAGGAGCGCGACGTAGTTGATTACAACACCAAAAGTTTCAAAGCCAATGGCGCGCTTCACTACCGGCTGACTGAGAAAATTGAAGCCATTGCACAGGTTAATTATGGCTTTGGCACAACGGTTTATACTGCTAATGGACGCTACTCCCTGCGGGATTTTAGCCTGGCTCAGGGTAAACTCGAACTGCGGGGCGACAACTTCACGCTACGCGGATACACCACACAGGAGCGGTCAGGCAGGTCATATACGGCAGGTTTGGCCTCTATTTACCTGAACGAAGCCTGGAAACCAAGTCAGCAGTGGTTTGGCGAATATGCTGGTGCCTACGCGCAGGCCCGCGGAGCCGGACAGGCCGACGCAGCGGCTCAGATTACAGCCCGGGGCGTAGCGGATCAGGGCCGTCCGGTACCCGGTTCGGCGGCTTTCAACACCCTGTACGATGCCGTAAGTGCCGGTTCTATTGCTACCGGCAAGGGCGGAGCTTTTGAAGACAATTCTGCTCTGTATCATGCCGAGGGTGTTTACAACTTCAAGAATCAGGTAAAGTTTGCCGATGTGCTGGTGGGTGCCAACGTGCGGCAGTACCAGCTTATCTCGAACGGAACGCTCTTTGCCGATCAGGTGGAAGGCCGTAACGGAACAATCAGGATTAACGAGTATGGTGCGTTCATTCAGGCCAGCAAGTCGCTTTTTAACGATCACCTGAAGTTGACCGCATCGACGCGCTACGACAAAAACCAGAACTTCGAGGGTCAGTTTACGCCCCGCGTCTCGGCGGTGGCTACGTTTGGTGAGCATAACATCCGGCTCTCGTACCAGACCGGTTTCCGTATTCCAACCACGCAGAACCAATACATCGACCTACAAACCCCACAGGCCCGGCTTCTCGGTGGTCTGCCCGAGTTCTATGACCGCTATAATCTCAGCAACTCCTATTCGCGAGCCAATGTAACAGCGGTAGGCGCGGCCATCACCGCAACGGCCACCAATCCGGCATTCCGGCAGCAGCAGGTTCAGGCCCTGACCGGCATTATTACGCCCCAGGTTGTTACAGCTGTTACGCAGCAGGTAACGGCGGGCGTTACGGCCCAGGTCAATGCTGCCGTGACTGCCGGTCAGCTACCAGCCGCTGCCGCTGCCGCTGCCATTCAGCAGGGTGTGGCAGCTCAGTTGGCATCAGCCCCGGTTCAGGCACTCATTGCGCAAAACGTTACGGCCCAGGTTACGGCCAATGCACCCAGCTTCATTCAGGCGCAGGCCGTTGGGGCTAATCTGAGCGGCCTGAAGCCGTACCAGCGTAGAGAGTTCAAGCCAGAGCGCGTAGCCAGTTACGAGATTGGTTACCGGAGTGTATTCAACAAGCGTCTGTTTGTTGATGCGTATTACTACTACAGTGTCTATACCAACTTCATCGGTGCGGCAATTCTGCTACAGCCAAAGGCATCGCTGGCACCGGGTCTGTTACCGGTCGCATCGGGTGTATTTGGCGGTGGTACCCGCAATGTCTATTCCATAGCCGCAAATAGCAGTGAGCGCATTACGTCATCGGGCTGGGCCGTTGGCCTGAACTACGCGCTGCCAAAGGGCTACGGTCTGTCGGGTAACCTGGCCAACAATGAACTGAACAACTTTGTACCGACCGAAGAATTGCAGACGTCGGGCTTCAACACGCCGAAGTATCGCTGGAACCTCGGCTTCACCAAGCGGGCCGTTGGTGGCTCAAACATCGGCTTTGGCATTGCATTCAAGCATCAGAGTGCGTTTGAGTGGCAGGGCTTCGGTCAGCCAACCGAAGTGGGCATACCGCTGTACAGCAATACCATCGTACCGGTTATCAACAACCTCGACGCGCAGGTCAACTACAAAGTACAGAGTATTAAGTCGATCATTAAAGTCGGTGCCACCAACCTGTTCGGCCAGCCGTACTTTCAGGCTTTTGGCAGCCCTTACATCGGCACGACGTACTACGTAGGTATCACATTTGATGAATTGCTGAACTGAGTAGGTCAGACACTCCTGTCTGACCAGCCGCAAATAGCGGCTAACGGTGTAGTTGAAGCCAAGTTGCTACTGTGTTAGCCGCTATTTACGGCTGGCCGGGCAGAAGTTGGTGCGCCGATGCGATCCAGCCTACGAAAAAGCCGCTACGTACAACACGTAGCGGCTTTTTCGTAGGCTGGCCCTTTAATCTGTACACTATTACGGCTCTTGCCTCTGCACCTTCTGGTCTGCCGTCCGGGCTTTCTGGCGGGGACTCACGGCGTTGCCGGGCTGCTTGACGCTAACGGGTTGCGGGTAGCCGGTCGATACGTTTTTGTCGCTGGTACGGGCTTCTTTCTCAACGGCAGCCGTTGACGTGGGTCGCTGCGAACCCGTCTTGCCCGATGTTGATTCAGTGCTGGTGGCCGTGTTGGCGTTGCGGTTTACGCGCACATTAGTGCCTTTGGCTCCACCGGGTGAGGGGGTGCTGCCTGTTCCCTCCGAGGTGCTGCCTTCGGTAAATTTCACCCGCGCATCAGAACTATTCATGTTGCCGTTCTGCGTAGCTCCGGGGCCAAGTTTTCCGGTACCCCGTTTTTTGACGCCCGGCCCTGACATCTCTTTCTTACCTGCTTTGGTAGCCGGGGTTTCCTGTGCCACTGTCTGACCTACTGTCAGTACAGCAAGGGCAAAGCTTAGTGCTATTATGTTTTTCATAGTTCGTTGCTGATTAGTTCTTTTTCTTCGGGCCGTCGTATCCTTTTGGACCATTGGCTCTCACCTTTTTCCGGTCTGAGGTGGGTACCACTTTTTCGTTGGTGCCATAGTCGGGTGTGCCGGGGCTGGTCAGGCCCATGTCGGTGGCGGTGCCTTTTTTGGTACTTTTTGCTTTAGTGGCGGTCTTTGGCTGTGGCGTAATCTTGAGCGTTGGCTGGGTCGTTGACTGTACCGGCGAGAGGTTGGTGTTGCCGCTGCGGCTCACGCCTTTGGCCATCTTGCCGCTACCCGTTCGCTTAAGAGCCGTAGCGGGCGTTTTTTTGGCGGCTGCCTGTTTTGTTTGCGTACCGGTTTCCTGTGCCGATACCTCGATGGCGAATCCCAGTGAGAGAGCCGCGCTAAGCATCAGAATAGATTTCATAGCGAGTTGAGTTTTTGTAATTACTCTAATAAATTAGACTTTGGACGCAATATAGCCCTTACCCAAGTCCTTGCTCGACTTAGTAGCCCCTTTCTGACCGCACCTCAAAGCCCAGCAAACCATCAAGAAGGTGCTTTTTTAGCCTTGCGAACCACCCCATGACGAACACGCAA
>JBBRUB010000043.1:0-11506 GCA_038248175.1 Cytophagales bacterium
CCTATTTGTCTGCTTTCTATTTCATTTTTTCCTCAACCATTTTCCGGGCCACGTCGGGCATGGTGTGGCCCGCTACCCAGCCTAACTGCGCTGCTGCTTTGGCTGGGTTGGCGTGGCCTTCGGCAATGTCGGTGGGGCGGAAAAACGACGGATCGGTCTGCACGTGTTCTTCCCAGTTCAGGCTAACGGCGTCGAATACAATCCGAATGAAATCGCGGAGTTTATTAGTTTGGCCGGTGGCAATGACGTAGTCGTCGGGCGTGTCCTGCTGGAGCATCTGCCACATGGCCTGCACATAATCGGGTGCCCAGCCCCAGTCGCGGGCAATGTCGATGTTGCCCAGTTTCAGCGTTTCGCGGCTTCCGTTGGCAATGCGGCAGGCGGTGGCTACAATCTTCTGCGTTACAAACCGCTCCGGGCGCAGGGGCGACTCGTGGTTGAACAGAATACCGGTGCTGGCGTGGAGCTGATACGCTTCGCGGTAATTGGCCACCTGCCAGAACGCAGCTGCCTTGGCCACACCATAGGGACTGCGGGGCCGAAAGGGCGTCTGTTCGTCGGCGGCTACGCTGCCTGTATCACCAAAGCATTCGCTGGAGCCGGCATTATAAAACCGGATGGGCAGGTTGCTGAACCGGATGGCTTCAAGCAGGTTGAGCGTACCCACGCTGATACTCTCCAGCGTTTCGACCGGCTGCTCGAACGACAGGCCCACCGAACTTTGCCCGGCCAGGTTATACACCTCGTCGGGTTTGGTCTTCAACAGCGTTTGCAGGACACTACGAAAATCGTTGATACTGACCGATACCACCCGCACGCCGGCCTGAATGCCAAGCCGGTCCAGATTGCGAAACGAAGACATCTGCGCATCGCGCGAGCCGCCATAGACGACGTACCCCTTTTTGAGCAGGAGTTGCGCCAGATAGGCGCCGTCCTGCCCCGATACGCCACAGACTAAGGCTGTTTTCATTCGTTGCAAAAGTTGGCGCGTTTAGTCTGCACAAGTAGCAATACAAGTAATACAGCCCGCATAGTGAATCAATGTTATTCTTAAAGAAATAAATACAAAAACGCGTTACCCGTTAAGGATCACTTGCTTCATGCTGACCGTCGCCACCGGCGAAACAGGGCGTAGGCCAGGCCGAGAATCCCCCCCAGCACGGCAAAGCCCAGGACAATGACCGTCCGTTTAGGGCCGCTTTTGCGCAGGGGTACGGTGGCGGGTTCCAGCACTTTAAACACCGGCGTTTCTTCCTGCACTTTTATTTTAGCCTGCGCAAACTGCTTCGACAGTTCATTATAAACCGACTGATTCAGCAGATAATCGGCCTGAAGCCGCTGCTCCTCAATCTTGGCCGTGTTCAGAAACAGGTTGCGGTTTTTATCGCGGTAATTCGACAGGGCGTATTCGGATGCCTGGTACTTACCATTCGACTCGCTCACCTGAGTAGCCAGAAACGTAACCCGCTGACGGGATTTTTCGGTACGGTAGTTCGTGATATAATCGGTCAGGTATTCGAGCGAGAGCCGGGCTACGGTAGCGGCTACTACGGGGTCCGGCTCAACGGCAGCTACGGTAATGACGCCCGTTTTTTTGTCGTAAGCAGCCGACACCGTTTGCTGCACTACCTTAATCAGCTCGTCCTGTCCTTTCGTTATCTCGATAGCCTGACTGAAATTTTTGGGGTCCCGCATGGCCGGTGGACTGGTGTCTTCATCACTACCGCCAAATAGGTTGGTCAGGCCTCCCAGCAATCCTTTGGTACGCATTTGCTGAATAAACTGGCTCAGTGTCAGTTTTGCCTCCAGTTCCGACGAATAGACGGGCTGCTTCAACAGGTTCAGCGCGAACGGGATGCTTTGCAGTACTGTAGGATACAATTCGGGACGAATGGCATCTTCGCCACCCAGGTTGTCGAGGCTGATACCGGCCAGCCCCGCCAGCGATCCCAGCCCGCCCAGTTTACTGGCTCCCGACGACTGCGCTTCGGGCATGACCGTTACCTGCGCCGTATAGACGTTGGATTGCGAGAGGGCATACACCGCACCAATTACCAGAAACGCCAGCACAAAACGCAGCACGAGCCAGCGGCTTTCTTTCAAAAAGTCAACAATATCACTCAGTCGAATTTCGATCTCGTCCGGGTCGGTTTCGGGTCTCGGCACGGGTTGGTAAGCAGGTTTCTGGGTTACTGGCATAGCTAAGCTGACTATCTTCTCAGGTTGACAATGACCGACGCTGCCGTTGCGGCCAGCGTACCAAGCAGCGACAAAATACCGATCCGTTCAACCGGACTCAGACCCGCCTTATCCATTGGCTTGAACGGTACGACCACCGTTGATCCGGGTTCTACTTTTGGGCGCGAGGCAAAAAATAGAAATTTCCGGCTACGGGCCTTTTTGCCATTGGCGTAAACAACATACGCTTTCTTCGGGCTGGCATTGTCGGTGAAGCCCCCACCCTCGCCAATGTAATCGTTAAAATCATACTCGATCTTGTAACTCACCGCCGACGGGTTTAGCACGGCTCCTTCAATGGCTACAATTTCGGACCGGCGCGGTACAAATAAGGTGTCATTATTATTCAGCAACAGGTTCTCTTCGGCACCGGGGTCTTCCAGAACCCGCTGCATATTATTGCCGATTAGCTGTCCCTTTCGGCTGAACTGCGCACCGGGCATGTAAGCGCTCGGTCGCAGCCCGCCCGCCCGCTGAATAGCGTCGCTGATGCGTTCCTGTCGGCTCACAATGGCGTAATTACCGGGAAACATGACTTCGCCAAAGACATAAACCTGCCGCTGCGCTTCGTAATTGGGCGAGGAGCGCACATACACAATATCGAACGGCTCGAGCCGGAAGGCATTAGCACGGTCCGGGGCCGTGGCTGGCTGGGTTTCGAGCGGGGTCATGCGCAGGCCACGGTCGAGCGAGAAGCGGAAGGTCTGAAGCGTATTGGTGCGAACCCCAGCCGAGTCCTGCCGGATGCGCCGGGCCACTTCTACCAGACTGGGCCTGGCTCCTTCCTGAAAGCCGCCTGCCTGTACAATCAGATCGGCCACGCTCATGTTACTCACGAAGTCGATGGTATCCGGTTTGTTTACGGCCCCTTCTATGGTCACGTAATAGGGTTCGCGCAGGTCCTGAATAGACAACACCGTCAGGCTATCCTGCCGCAACAGCGGGATGTCATCAATTTCGCCCCGCATCAGCTTACCGAGGTCGAACGACAGGTTTTCGCGGTCCATATCGGCTCGTTCGCGGCTGATGGTGGCGCGGTTGATAAAGGCGTCTTTGCGCAGTCCTTCGGCGCGGGTAACGAGTTGCTTTACCGTTTCCAGCCCCGGTGTCAGGGCGTAATCGCCCGGTCGCATCACGGCCCCGGCAATCTGGATGCGGTTTTCGTAGCGGTCCAGAATCTTGCCCACAAAATATTTATCGCCGGGCTGCGGCACAAACGAGCTGGTTTGCTGCTGCGTGATGCTGGCAATCTGGCGTTCGCGGTCGGTGTTGCGCCGGAGGGTGATGCTGGCCCGGTAGGCTTCTTCGCCGAAACCACCGGCAAAGCCCAGCACGGTTTTGAGCGTTTCGCCGGGCAGCACCTCGAAAATAGCGGGTCGGCGCACCTGCCCGCTCAGCTCGACGCGGGTTTCGTAGTCGGCCACCCGGATCACGTCCTGATCTTTCAAAATGATATTATCGCGCTGATCGGCCCGTAGAATAAAGTCGTAGAGGTCGATGGTGCGGATGGCGCGGTTGCCCCGGATGATGCTGATTTTACGGAACGAGCCGGTTTCGGGGTTGGGGCCACCGGCCAGATACAGCGCGTTGAATGCCGACCCAAGCGACGAGATGGTATAGGTACCGGGCCGGACCACCTCGCCCACCAGCGTAACGCGGATGCTGCGGATGTTACTCAGCGACATGTTGGCGTAGGTACCACTGCCGGGGCTGTTGAGGCCCTGATACCCCGCCTGCCGCAATCGGCCAATGATCCGCTGTTCGGCCTGCTCAAACGTCAGTCCGCTCACAAAAATGGGCGGGATATTGGGCGGCTTGACGGTGCCTTCGGGCGACACTTTCAGCCGGAAGCTGTCTGATGCGGCCCCCGATATATCAAGGCTGATTTCGTCGTCGGGACCAACAACGTAGTTGCGGGGGGTGGCAATGCGCAGGTTCGGCTCGAACGACAGGTCGGCGTTTTCAAAGAGTGACGCGCCAAAGACCTTCAGTTTTTTGGTGGTATCCCGCTGAACGGTCAGCGGCAGCGAGTCCATAACCCGGCGCGACAAGCCATTGGGAAGCGTTCGTCCGTTGGCGGTATCGGCAAAGACCTGATTGCGCTGACGCCCGGCTCCTGAACGCAGATCGTTCATCCGTTTGCGCATTTTGGCGATGTCGGTGAGGGTATATCCCTGCGACATGGCGGCCTGTTCGACCTGGGCTTCGCTGAGACCACTGGCCTGCGCCCGGCGGTAAAACTCCATCACCTGATCGTCGCTGAGCTGATCGACCCGCGAGGTGCCTGGCTGCTGGGCGTGTACAGGGGAAAGGCTGAGTAGCGAGAACAGGGCTAAAACAGCAAAGATCAGGCAGGTACGGAGAGGGTAATGTGACAATTTGTCGGTACTACGCATGAACGGTGGCGATTGGGCCAAAAATTGATTTGCAAACGTGACGTTACAAACGTGACGCTGCAAAAGTAACGCTTTCCCGATAAAACGGCGTCGCCACACAATAAGGTACGTGACGGACTTCCAGTCTGGGGCCGGTTCATATTGCAGGTCGGGGCTAAAGCGTTAAATTTGTGGAAGAAACCGTTCCACTTCTTGTCATTCCGAGGAACGGGGAACCTCTATGTAGCTGGCTCACCTATTGCTACGAAGAGATGCCTCCTTCGTCGGCATGACAGAAACGGCCTAACAAAACACGACTCGAAAACTGATCCAATAAAGCCCCAATGATCAACCTTATAGCCAAACTCTTTGGCACCAAATCGCAGCGCGACCTCAAAGACCTGACGCCCTACGTAGCCCAGGTAAACGCCGAGTTTGCTCAGCTGCGCGACCTCTCGAACGATGACCTCCGGCAGGTAACACTCGACCTGCGGGCGTACATCGCCACTGAACTTGCCGATATCGACAATCAGGTCATCGAACTGAACGGAGCCGCCAACCAGCCCGGCATCAACGTCGATGAGAAAGAAAAACTGTTCAACCGCATCGACAAACTCGAAGCCGACCGCAACGTTGAACTGGAGCGCGTACTGCTCGCCATCTTACCCCGCTCTTTTGCCGTGGTGAAAGAAACGGCCCGACGATTCACCGAAAACGAACAGCTTACCGTTACCACCACTGATTTCGACCGTGAGATTGCCACCCGCAAGAATAATGTCCAGATCGACGGTGAACAGACTCATTGGGCCAACACCTGGGATGCAGCCGGTACGCCCGTCAAGTGGGACATGGTGCATTACGACGTTCAGATCATTGGCGGTGTAGTCTTGCACGAGGGCAAAATTGCGGAGATGGCCACCGGCGAAGGTAAAACCCTTGTAGCTTCGTTTCCGGCGTTTCTGAATGCGCTGGCCGGGCGTGGGGTACATATCGTGACGGTGAACGATTACCTCGCCAAGCGCGACTCCGAATGGATGGCTCCGCTGTTCGAGTTTCACGGTATGCGCGTGGACTGCATCGACAAGCACCAGCCCAACTCGCCCCAGCGCAAAAGTGCCTACCTCGCCGACATTACCTACGGCACCAACAACGAATTTGGCTTCGACTACCTCCGCGATAACATGGCCCGTGAACCGGGCGAACTCGTGCAGCGCAAGCATCACTACGCCATGGTCGATGAGGTGGACTCTGTCCTGATCGACGATGCCCGGACCCCGCTGATTATCTCCGGCCCGGTGCCGCGTGGCGATGAGCAGGATTATGCTGAACTCAAGCCGCGCGTGGCCCGCGTGGTAGAAGCGCAGCGGAAACTGGTCTATGATTTCCTGAACGACGCCAAGAAAAAAATTATCGTCGGCGAAGAGAAAGACGGCGGTGTGTCGCTGTTCCGGGCGCACCGGGGGTTGCCAAAGCATAAGCCGCTTATCAAATACCTGAGCGAAACGGGTCACAAAGCCCTGATGCAGCGTACCGAGTCAACGTATCTGGCCGAAAACCAGAAGCTGATGCCAGAAGCCGACGCCCCCCTCTACTTCACCATCGACGAGCGTAACAACAGCATTGACCTGACCGAGAAGGGCATCGACTACCTCACCGGTTCGTCGGAAGACCCAAACTTCTTCATCCTGCCTGACCTCTCTATTGACCTCAACCGCATTGACAAAAACGGGGAGTTATCGGAACCGGAGAAAATCCTGGCCAAAGAGTCGGTCATTCGCGATTACGCCGTGAAAACGCAGCGGATCAATACCGTAAACCAGTTGCTGAAGGCCTATACCCTGTTTGAGCGCGATACCGAGTACGTTATCATGGACGGGAAAGTGAAAATCGTGGATGAGCAGACAGGCCGTATCATGGAAGGCCGGCGGTGGTCGGACGGGCTGCACCAGGCCGTAGAAGCCAAGGAGAACGTAAAAGTTGAAGACGCCACGCAGACGTATGCCACGGTAACACTCCAGAACTATTTCAGGATGTACCACAAGCGGGCGGGCATGACCGGCACCGCCGAAACGGAAGCGTCGGAGTTCTGGCAGATTTACAAGATGGACGTGGTCGTGATTCCAACCAACCGCCCCATCAGCCGCGCCGACGAAGAGGATAAGGTCTATCGCTCGGTGCGCGAGAAATACAACGCCGTAGCCGATGAGATCAACAGCTTAGTTGAGAAAGGGCGACCCGTGCTGGTTGGCACGACTTCGGTCGAAAACTCGGAACTGCTGAGCCGGATGCTGACCATGCGCAAGATTCAGCATCAGGTACTGAACGCCAAATACCACCAGCGTGAAGCTGAAATTGTGGCCTCGGCGGGCCAGCCCGGCACCGTGACCATTGCCACGAACATGGCCGGTCGGGGTACGGACATCAAGCTGACGCCGGAGTCGAAAGGTGCGGGTGGTCTGGCCATTATCGGTACCGAGCGGCACGAGTCGCGCCGGGTGGACCGGCAGTTGCGGGGGCGTTCGGGGCGGCAGGGTGATCCGGGTACGACGCAGTTTTTCGTGTCGCTCGAAGACAGCCTGATGCGCCTGTTCGGTTCCGACCGGATTGCGAAGGTCATGGACCGGATGGGTCTGGAAGAAGGTGAAGTGATTCAGCATTCGATGATTACCAAGTCGATTGAGCGGGCGCAGAAAAAAGTTGAGGAGAACAACTTCGGCGTCAGAAAGCGGCTGCTGGAATATGACGACGTGATGAACTACCAGCGCGAAGCCATCTATAAACGCCGTCGGAACGCGCTCTTCGGCGACCGCCTGCCGCTCGACATTGCCAACACGATGTATGACGTAGTGGAAGAGACCGTTGCCAACGCCGAAGGAAATTTTGAGCAGGTGAAGCTGCAACTGCTCACCACACTCGGTCTGGAAACGAAGATGACCGACGACGATTTTGGCCGGTTGAAAAAGCCCGATCAGGTTCGGCGGCTGTACGACGAATCCGAAGCGTATTACGAAGAAAAAAATCACGCCATTGCCGGTAAGGCCCTGCCCGTGCTAATGCAGGTGCTGAATGAACAGGGCCATCAGATCAAGAACATCGTCGTGCCGTTTACCGACGGGATGCACGAGCTGACCGTAGTGGCCGACCTGCGCGATTCGGTTGAGTCGGGCGGGGAATTGATGGTGCGCGAGATGGAAAAAGCCGTGACGCTGTCGATTATCGATCAGGAATGGAAAGAACACCTGCGCGAAATGGACGACCTCAAGCAATCGGTACAAAACGCTGTATTCGAGCAGAAAGACCCGTTACTGGTCTATAAGTTCGAGTCGGTAGAGCTGTTCAAGCGGTTCCTGAGCAAGGTCAACCTGGACACGATCAACTTTCTATCGAAGGCCGACATTCCAGCGCAGAACGAAGCCGAGGTACAGCAGGAAATTCGTCAGGCACCAGCCCAGCGCAGACAACCGCCCCAGCCAAAACTACACACCAACGCCGAAGACTTCGACGACGACCATCTCGCCACCGGCCCCCAGGAGTATGCCCGGCGTATGGCCGAAAACAACGCGATGGGTGCGGGCGCACCGCCTATGCCCCCCCTGCCGCGTCAGGAACCCATACGCGCAGCCAAAGTGGACCGCAACGCCCGCGTGAGTGTGCAGTACACCGACGGTTCGGTAAAGCGCGACGTGAAATACAAAACCATTGAAAACGATCTGATGTCCGGCAAGGCCATGCTGGTTGAGTAGGACGTACCATTTATTGCATTCAAGCCCGCTGACTGGTATCTTTATTGGTATCATTCAGCGGGTTAACTTTTTCAACGATATGGTAGCCGAAGAAAAACAAATTGCCAAACCAGCTTACGTCTCGCCGGAAGAATATCTCGTGCGCGAACGGGCGGCTTTCGAGAAAAGCGAATATTATCAGGGAGAAATCATACCCATGGCCGGAGCAACACGCAACCACAATTGTATTAAAGAGAACATTATAGGCGAAAGCTTCCCAACCTTACGAGAGCGGGGATGCAAATATTTTTCCTCAGATATGCGCGTCTTCCTACCGGAAACGACACTATTTGCCTATCCTGATATCGTGATCGTTTGTGGCGAACCCCAACTGGCCAATGATGAATTTGACAACCTGCTCAACCCAGCCGTGATCATTGAAGTGCTGTCAGACGGCACAGAAGATTATGACCGGGGCCGGAAATTTCAACGGTATCGCCAAATTCCTTCGCTTCGGGAATACGTTCTCATCGGCTCGCGAAGTATTGACGTAGAAGTGTGGCGAAAAAATGAAGACGGGCGTTGGGTGCTGGCCGAGTCGCACACAGAACCAGCCGCGAGTGTTCGGATCAACACGATTGATCTGTCCATTTCGTTAGAGAAGGTGTATGCCCGAACGGTTGGGTTAACTGTCTGATGTCGCTCGTTATTCGCCTTTCCATTCTGCTAAGCGGTCTGTTGATGACCGCGTTTCAGCCCCCCGCCCCCATTCGGCTCGTGCCGCAACCGGCTCCGTTTACGCCAACGGAATTTTATTTCGCCACCGTTACCGATCAGCGGCCCGAACGCGGTGCCGTAGCCCGGCTGGTGCTGTCACCGGGGCAGCGTCCGCAGGCGGTTGATCTGGAGGGTGGGGCCGCTCCCGCTCTCGAGAAGTTTATCAACCGCACCTTCCGGCCCAACAAATCGCTGCGTCCCGTTGCCGTTCGGATTCTCCAGCTAAAACTCACCGAAACCACCGTGGGCAACCGCGTAACTGGTCAACTCGCACTCACCCTGGCGTTTGATCTGATCGGTAAAGACGACGATGGCTCCGAAACCAGCACCCAACTCACGACCTACCGGGGTAATGCCAGTTACACCCGCCCCCTCAACCAGGCCAGCGTCATCGAACCTACGCTTCGCGAAAGCATCGTTACGGGGTTGAATGGGCTGAACAGCTACATGGGCCGGGAATCGGGTAAAAACGAGAAACTGGCAAAAAATTTACAGGTCGTTTTCACGGACGACAAAGACCTGCGCGGTCCCGCTGGCAATGATACGGTGCTGTACAATCCTACCCGTAAGCTAACCTGGGCCGATTTCAGGGCCATACCCCGCCCCGCGAGCCGCTATGCCGCCGAGGTGTTTACCAGTTTTGCTTACGAGGGCAGAAGCACGGTCAAAGACGGTGTTATCATTCTGAACCTGACCGCCAGGGCGTACATGATCAAAGACCAGTCATGGAGCCGGGCCGAGTCGAAGAATGCCTACGCCCTCAACCACGAACAGCGGCATTTCGACATCACCAAAATCATTGTGGAACGGTTCAAGCGCAAAATCCACCCCGATAGCCTGACGCTATCCGACTACAACAGCATCATTCAGTACCAGTTTATCGAGTCGTTTCGGGAAATGCATAAGCTGCAGGAACAGTATGATAAAGAAACCAATCACAGCATCAACCAGCCCGAGCAGGAACGCTGGAATGGGTGGATAGATACCGAGTTGCGGAGTCTGGGCGTGAAGTAGGTTGGTCACTCCTGACCAACCTACTTAAATGACTGATGTTAGGCGGGTTCATAGAAAGCCGTAGGTTTGACCGATATAGTAGCCCCCGGTTTCAACCGGGGGCTACTATATCGGTCAAACCTACGGGATTTTCTATACCGTGCGTAACATGAGTTAAATGAAAAAACCCCGTATCCTTCTTGTCAGCACGGCACATCCGGCTACGGACCCGCGTATTGTGTTCAAGCAATGCCCCACGCTGGCTGAGCAGTACGACGTAACCTGCGCGTTGCCCGGTGTGGACGCGTCGGATTTGGCGGGGGTTCGGTTTTGGCGATTGCCGTATTTTCGGCGGGTTTGGTGGCGGGTGCTGCTGGTGAGTCCGCTGGTGCTGGTGCGGGGATTATGGCTGCGACCTGCCGTTGTGCAGATTTTCGTGCCGGAGCTGATTCCTCTCGCGTTGGTATTTCGGCTGTTTGGCATTCAGATTATTTACGAGGTACAGGAGAATCTGTATAAGAAACTGCATCTGAAAACCCTGAACCGGGGGGTCGTGCTGGAGCGGGCGTTTCGATGGTTCGACCGGCTGGCCCGGCGGTATTTTTACCTGATTTTTACGGATCACGGGTATCTCGATACATATCCAGATTTAGCTAAACCTTACACAATCATCTATAATTATCCGCTGCTGCCGTTTTTCGAACCATTCCGGCAAACGTATAAGCCTGACAAGACCAAACCGTCATTTATCCTGATCGGTCTGCTCAGCGAAGCACGGGCTTTTGATACCCTGATTGCCGCGCTTAATCTGCTCAGACCAATTTATCCCGCTTTTATCGTGCATCTATTCGGACGAAAAGCCCTCACTGATGAGTGGATGCGGAGCCTGCCTGGATTTGCCGACGTAGAAGAAAAGCTGCGATTCTATGGATATACCGATCAGCGCGTGGCTCTCACCTACGCAGCCCACGCCACTGCCGGACTGGCCCTGCTCAAACCCGTTGGCGATTATCCCGACTCGTATCCTACCAAACTTTTCGAGTACATGGCCCTCGGGCTACCGGTTATCACATCGGATTTCTTGTTGTACCGTGATGTGGTAGAGCAGCATGGCTGCGGCTTGTGTATATCACCCAATGACCCGAAAGCTGTTGCCCATGCCCTGCAATACCTGATCGAGAACTCTGCCGAAGCGCGGGTGATGGGTGAGCGGGGGTGTCGGGTAACAGAGACGCAGTATAACTGGACCACCGAAGCAGCCAAACTGGTTCAGTTTTATCGGACAATTTTATCGAAACAATAAAACAAAAAGATGATATAGTAGTGTTGTTCTAAGGACAAATACTATGCTTTCCCGGAAGGATTTAACTTTCGGGTAAATTTCGGGCGTTTTACTCAACG
>JBBRUB010000044.1:0-11372 GCA_038248175.1 Cytophagales bacterium
AACGCCCACCGAGTACATGCCCATGCCACTCTGCGATCCCTGCAACTGTACCCGGTTGCCCCGGTAGCCGCCAAACGCCTGCACACTCCAGCCATTGGGTAAACTCACCTGCGACTGCAACCGACCACTCAGGATAAACCCGGCGTTACTGACTGATTCCGACAAACCGCTCAGGCCCGTTTGCTGACCCGACAGGGTGTTGTAATACAGGTCGAAACTGCCATTCAGTGTCCAGGTTGAGGTGATGTACGTATTGCCAAACAGGTTCATACCCAGGGTCTGCTCCCTGCCGATGTTCTGAAACGTCGTAATCACGGCTCCGGCCACTGAGTCGGACGGCATCGTAATGCGCGTGATGGAATTGCTGGACTGCCGGCTGAACAGCGATAGATTCAGGTAACTCTTTTTGATGGACGTACTCAGGCTCAGTTCTACGTTGTCGGTAATTTCGGGTTTCAGGCTGGGATTGCCGATGGTAATATTCTGGGCGTTGGCGAAGTTGACGTTCGGGTTCAGCTGCTGCAAGCCGGGTCGCTGAATGCGCCGATTATAGGCCAGTTTCAGGGTTGTAGCCTTGCCCAGACCTTTCGAGACGTTGATGCTTGGCACCAGATTCTGGTAATCGGGAATCAGAATGTCGCGTTCGGCGTCGTTGGCAATAATGCTGGTGTGTTCGTAGCGGGTGCCGAGTTTAACCGTGTATTTGTTGGCCATCGCCACCGTGTACGAGACGTAGCCCGCGCCAATGTTCTGGCTGTAGTTGAGCAAACCCGCCGGGTTGCGGGCGTCAAATTCAAACGCGCCCGCTGGACCGGCAAGCTGGTACTCAAACTGACTGTTCACTTCCCGGAAGATGCCTTTCACGCCAAACTCGATCTGCTGTTTTTTGCCGATGGGCTGCACGTAATCGGTTTGTACAGTCATCTCTTTATTCACGTTGCTGTTCAGGTTTTTCTGCCGCCCCGCCACTTCCTGCGATCCGTTTAGCTGGTCGGCATAGAAATTATTGGTTAGGTTGCTGATGCTGTACAGGGTCGAAACGGACCACTCCTGTCCCGGCTTGAAGGTGCGGATATAATCAAGGTTCATATCGACCGAGTTCGACAAATCGCGGCTGTCCACGTTGCGGTAATTGGTACTGTTCAGCGCGTTGTTCGTGAAGAGCTGCGTGGTGAACTCCTGATCGCGTTTGAAGTTGCGGGTGCCGAGATTGACGCCCGCCGTAATGAACTGATTCTTACCGAGGTCGTAATCGAAGCCGAGGTTATACCGCCCAAACAACCCGTTGTCGAAGGCTGATGCCTGCTGATTGGTGCGGATGGCGTTGCCGTTTTGCACCGTGTTCTGGTCCAGCGTTACAAAGGCCGGGTTGTAAAACGCCCGACCATTGCCGCCCAGCGTTACGCCGAGCTTGCCGGTGCGAAAACTGCTGCTCAAACCCAGATTGGAGCCGCGCAGTCCTACGCCGGTATCGAGGTTGAGCGTGAAGCCCTGAATGGTCGATTTTTTAGTGATGATGTTTACGATACCCCCCGACCCTTCGGCATCGTACCTGGCCGAGGGCGAGGTGATGACCTCCACCGACTGAATCAGATCGGCAGGAATCATCCTGAGTGCGTCGGCAATGCTGCTGGCAATGATGGTGCTGGGCTTGTTGTTGATAAGTACCCGGATGTTGGTGGTACCGCGCAGGCTCAGGTTACCGTCAAAATCGACCGAAAGCAGCGGCACTTTGCGCAGCACGTCGGCGGCATCACCGCCTTTGGCCGTCAAATCTTTTTCGGCGTTATAGACCAGCCTATCCACTTTCTCTTCGATCAGCGATTTCCGGCCCGTTACCGTCACGGCGTCGAGGGTGGTGGCACTGACGTTGAGCTTAATCACGCCCATGTCGATGTTGTCGCCCTTGCCAACGGTTACGTTGCTGATGGTTTTATCGGCGTAGCCAATGAACCGAACGGCCAGGTTATACGTCCCCTCGGCTACTTTTGTGAGGGTAAACCGGCCCTTGTCGTCGGCAATGGTCCCATCAATTATCTTTTTGGTGGTTTTGTCGATCAGGGCGATGGTGGCGTACTCAACCGCTTTGGTCAGGGACGAATCGACCACGATTCCGCTGATTTTGCTATTGCCTTTGGGCATCGCGATCTCAAAAGGCTTCGGTTCGCTGGTAGTGGGGCGGTTGCGGCCATTACCATCGCCGGGTTGCCCGCCGGGGCCGCCCCCCGGCGGGCCAAACTGGGCGAGCGTGGTGGTAAAAGTGGTCAGGCCAAAGAGGCCGAGCGTCAGGGTCAGAAGTAAAACGCGCTTGTTCATCGGAATGTCGGTGTTTGTGTGTTGTGGCTGGATACGGAGGCAAAAACCTGTTTCGTCAGGTTTGCATCCGTATCTGACTGACACAAAGGTGATACCGGCTTCCCGCGCCCGAAAAAGAACCGGACTGGATACCCTAAATGGCCGGTCGAATCGGCCAAATCCGGGGTTGAATGCTACAATGTCAGCTCACTATTTCCCCAGCCATTCTTTGAACGGCGTAATGCGGTCGCCACTGACGAAGACATCTATCCGGGATTTGGGCAGCAGATCGAGTTTGAGTTTGCTGCCCGAAAAAGCATGGATCGTTTGAATGGATTCCAGCGACACCAGGAACGCCCGGTTGACCCGAAAAAAACGCGCCGGGTCCATCAGCGTGGTCAGCTTGTCGAGACTATACTCGATGGAGAGGTTCTGCCCTTCCTGCGTAGCGAGCCAGGTCGATTTGTCCTGAAAAAAGAAATAAGCAACCTCGGCGGTTTTGATACTACGGATTTTAGGACCAATTGTAATCATAAATCGCTCTTTGTAGCCCGCTGATGCCGAACTCACCGGACCAAGCTGCCCCAGCAATCCGCGCAGAACGCTCAGGTCAGGAACCGTTTGCCGGGTTTTGAATTTGTCGATGGCGGCACCGAGTTCGTCGGGGTCGATGGGTTTGAGCAGGTAATCGACGCTGTTGGTTTTGAACGCCTGGAGCGTGTACTCGTCGTAGGCGGTCGTGAAAATAATGGGCAGCGTGAGCCCGGCCTGTTCGATGAGCTGAAAGCCCGACCCATCTTCGAGGTGAATATCGAGAAACAGCAGATCGGGCCGGGCGTTATTCGGGTCGGCAAACCAGGCTACCGCTTTGGCCACGCCGGGCAACTGCGCCAGCACCCGAATACCGGGGTCATACTGTTCCAGCAACTTTTCCAGTCGCTGCGCCGTGCGCTTTTCGTCTTCAACAATCAGGACGTTCATGGTTTTTCAATGAGTGAATTACGAATGAGTGAATGAGCGAATATCCTCCGGTAGCGATTAAACGCACCAGTAACTATTCGCTCATTCACAATTCGCTCATTGGTTTAGGAGTGGTAATTTAACGACAAACTCACCGGCTTCTTCGCCAATCCAGACGGGCTTGTCGGTGAGGAGTTTATAGCGGTTGGTAATGTTTTGCAGGCCGATGCCGGTTGATGCTTCGCGGTCGGGGCGGGGCTGAATGGGGTTGGCCACGCGCAGGTAATCGCCTTCCAATGTAATACTGATCCGCAGCGGTTCTTCTTCCGACAGCCGGTTGTGCTTCACCGCATTCTCGACCAGCAGTTGCAGCGACAGCGGGGCAATGGCGTAGCGGTTGCGGGCATCGGGCGGCACGTCGATGCTGATGACAAACTTGTCCTCGAAGCGAATGGTGAGCAGAAACGTATAGGCCGTAATGAAATCGAGTTCGGTTTGCAGCGGTACCCGCTCGTTGTCGCGCTGTTCCAGAATGTAGCGGTAGGCTTTGGCGAGCCGGTTGATGAACTGCCCCGCCAGCCGGGTATCGGTATCGACCAATGACGACAGAATGCTCAGGCTATTGAACAGAAAGTGCGGGTTAATCTGATTTTTGAGCGCGTCGAACTGCGCCTGCACCGCTTCTTTCTCCAGTCGTTCGGCATCAAGTTGTAACTGTTCGATGCGCCGGATCGACCGCCGGTTGGTGGTCAGGTAAAACGCCGACAGCAGGGCCATGA
The DNA here is from genome assembly GCA_038248175.1 of Cytophagales bacterium. Taxonomy (GTDB): domain Bacteria; phylum Bacteroidota; class Bacteroidia; order Cytophagales; family Spirosomataceae; genus Spirosoma. The sequence continues at coordinate 4,035 of JBBRUB010000044.1, forward strand.
ACATCAGTCCGTTATTCATGCGTTTGCGCAGCCCGGAATCAGGTTTGTTGTCATGCCGGTGGCGTTCGGGTGCCTGGCCAAGGGTTGGAAAGCGGTCGGTCAGGCCGGTATCCATGTTTCGGTACACGTAACCGAAACCCGCATTAAACAGCACCGCCATCAAAGTGGCGGCCAGCAACATCATCACCTGAGCCGGTAGCCGGAGTTGGCCGGTTTCTTCGCGCCCAAACCGGCGCGTGAGCCGCTGCTGCATCCAGTCGATAAGATAGACCCAGATGAGCAGAAAACAGAATGTAAAGACGCCCTCGACCACGAAAAACGGCAACTTCCGGGTCAGAAATTCCGGGTTCCAGCTGCTGAGGTTCTGGTAAAGACGAACAGGCCAGTAAATAACCAGCACACTCAGCGCAAGCCGAACCTTCTGGCCAGCGGTGAGCGATTGCGGAACGAATGAGGGCATAGTGAACAAAGCTACGGGATTCAAATTAAGTGAGTTATGAATTGGCTGGTGTGGGAAAGTCCCGCACTAACCAACTCATAACTCACACCTCGTTACTTACCTGTTATGCCTGCTGCATCACAAACGTCTGGTTGGGCACGGGTTGTACCACAAAGGTTTTGGTGACTGTTTCGTTGTTGGTCTTAACCAGCAACCGATAAGTGCCCACTGGCAGGCCGGTGATGTCGAACTGCTGACCAATTCCGTTCTTTAGTGATACGTTGGCTCCGTAGAGTACACGGCCCTGCGCGTCGAGGAGAGCAAGCTGCCCGTTGGTGGCCAGCGGCTGCACGAACAGCTTGATTTTCTGGTCGGGGGTAATGACCAGGTGGGTTTGGGGCGTGTCCGTAGCGGGCGTACTGACGGGGGCTTGTTGGGCGAACGATGCGGTACCGGCTACCAGTCCCAGCATCAAAGAAATTGTCTTTTTCATCTTGTGTATCCGTTAATTGTGTTGTTTTTTCTTGACCGTTCCGGCGTCCCGGTGATACAAATTTGGCGGATGGCCGATGCCCCCGAAACTAAACCGGATTGAATGCCCGGTTTGTCAGGTCAGCCGGGCCATTTGGCGGGATGAATCCCCATACACTAACTTCATTGCCGGTACCCTGACCGACACCGCCCTGAATATCTCGCTGGAAATGACCGACATTTTTCGATGATACAGGCTTCGTAATCAGTCCCGTTTTCTTCTCCGCGCATCGGCATCTTCGCCATCGGCCACGAAAATTTTCGGGTCGGTAATCTGGGTCCGGTGTTCTTCCAGAAAGGCTTTGAACAGCCTGATTTCTTCCAGTTGCTTCTCGATGGGGTGCATCAGCGAATAGCTTTCCAGATGCACCTCGGCGGTACCGTCGGGCCGGAACTCGGCAATGACGTATTCCATCAGTTTGATGCCCCGGCGTTTGAGCGCGTGGAGGTACAGATTCTGGTGGTTGAACAGAAACCGGTCTTTCTGATACGAACCCGTCGTTTTGATATCCACCGCCTTGAACTTGCCAATCAGATCGACGTAGCCGTAGAAAAGCACGTCGTCAATTTCCCACTGGCAATACACCTGCGTCTCCACAATGGGCCGGGGGAGGAGTTTGCGTACCTGCCGGAGTAACGCCGGGTCAAACTGGTCCTCGTCGGTCCCCTTGATCACCGCATCCTCGAACGAAACGCCCCGCTGTTGCGAGGCTGTGGTGGGCATAGGTACGCGGTTGATACTGTTGAGCAAATCCTGTTCGGAGAAGTTGCCCCCGCGCAGGTATCGCGAAAAGGTGTTGAGCAGGGAAGGGTAAAAACGGTATTGAATCATGTTGAGTCTATGGGCATGTACATAACGCTCTGGGCAAATTGCCCGTCCGCGTACATTAGTAACAATCAGGTTTGGGAAGCCTGTACTGGCAGGCCGTTGCCAATGAACTCATCGGGCTTTCCTACAAGGATATGAAAGACACCGCCAATGCCGTTGCTTATTTAGAAGCTGTTTGAGTTAATCGCTTTGGCCGCAAAACGCGTCTTTTGGCCCTATTCTGCGTTACTTTCTTGGCCCGTAGCTACGGCTACGGCCCGCGAAAGTGCCTTGAATAAGGCCAAAATTCTTCGTTTTTCGACTCAAATTGCTAACTCAAGCAGCTTCTTAGACAAAGCGTTGACGCAATACGGCAGCTTAAATACGTGGCCAGTGGTTGGGCGGTCAACGAAATCATGCGAACCCTCGCCGGAAAATATATATACACTGGTATTCAGGTTAACTCGTCGGGCGCACGGGTAGCCATTTTTAAGACGAAGTACGAAACTGATTTCTATGATACGATGGCCGATTTGCTGCCGACTCCTCAACTAAAGAAGGGTGGTTTGGGCCTGGCACAACGCCCGACGGTGGGCGTAGTGGGCGCATTTTGACGGTTCTGGCAACGTATCTGCATGCCCAAAAGGTAACCCTTACGTCATCTGAGTCGGCGTACCGGAACAATCCTCCCGTCATTCGCCGTTCTGACGGTGGCTACTTGCTCGACCTACTGATGATGCGTATTGTAAGATTTCCTGCTACGCTTAAACTATTTCGGTATGGATTCCCGGCCAAGACTGGCTTACTGCTGCTGCTATGGCTGGCCGGGTCAACAGCTGTGCTGGCGCAAACCAAATCGTCGTTCTGGCGAAAACTAAATCCCGATTCGCTCACGAACCGACCGCTGCGTTTTGTGCCGCTGCCCGTGTTGCAGTCCGGTCCGGAGATCGGTGTGAAAGGGGGCCTTACCCTCGATTACTTTTACAATGCCGGTACAGGGCAACCCGACAAACCCCGCTTTCGGAATCGCTACTGGCAACGGCTCGATTCTGCCGACCGGCACACCCGCGATTCCTACGCTTATGTCCACGCGCTATACAGCACCCGTCGGCAACTCGCCATCGAGGGGGTTTGGAACACCTATGGTGCGGCTGAACGGTACGTGTTGCGGGGCCGGGGTGGCTACATCGACCATGCCGAAGATTATTGGGGCGTAGGTAATCAAACCCTTCCCGAACCCGACTATGCCGTACTGACCTACCAACGCTGGTTCATACAGCACCGGATCTGGCGACGTTTGGGTGGGCGGGTATTTGCCGGAATCAGTCAGCATTACAGCGACACGCGCAACCTCCGCACTACTGACCAGGCCGGGGTTCCCGAAACGATACCCGGTAGCTTAGGCAGCGTGGTGTCGGGGCTGGGGCCGACGCTCCTGGCCGATTACCGTGACAATCCCTTCAGTCCCACGCGCGGCTGGTATGCCGAGTGGGCCACGCAGGTTTATACCCAAAAGCTGGGCAGTCAATTTAACTATATCGAACACCACCTCGACCTGCGGAGGTACGTTCCGTTTAGCGCCCGACATATGCTTGGTTTTCAGGCCATCGGTCAGTTCACGTCGGGTACGGTGCCGCTGCGCGAACTACCCCGGCTGGGCGGTCCAACTATGATGCGGGGCTTTGTGCAGGGCCGCTACCGCGACCGGCAGCTCTGGTCGGTGCAGGCCGAATACCGCTACACCCTGAATCGGTTTGTGGTCGCGGCTGCGTTTGTAGCTGCCGGTGGGGTGGCCCCAACCCTCGGTGAGTTCTCGGCAGTGACTACGCGGTCGGCGGGCGGGCTGGGGCTGCGGCTGTTGCTAAACCGAAAAAAGAACATCTATCTTCGGGCAGACGTGGCCCTCAATTCCAATCAGACAATGAACTTCTACATCCGAATGCTCGACGCGTTCTGACGAATCGTTGGTCACGGGTTCGTCCATAGACCGTTGGCGAATTCAAGGGCAATATTGGATTTAGTGTTCGTTTATACTCACCTACCAATTTTTAAACCAATAATGAATCAATACCCAACACCAAAAATTGGTATAGTGGGACTGGGCTATGTTGGGTTACCATTAGCCGTTGAGTTCGGAAAAAAATACCCCGTTATCGGGTTCGACACGAACAGAGAGCGTATTACACAGTTGTCAGCCGGTTACGACAGTACCTTAGAAACAGAAAAATGTCAGATCGATGAATTACTTCATCTGTCATTTACCCATGACGTAGGTGAGTTAACGAGTTGCACCGTATATATTATTACAGTTCCTACGCCGATCGATATATTTAAAAAGCCTGATTTAAGTTACCTGATGAAAGCATCGGCCGCCATCGGGAAGCTACTCAAGCAAGGAGATACCGTGATTTATGAGTCAACGGTTTATCCCGGCTGTACGGAAGAAGACTGTGTGCCTGTACTGGAGAGAAGCAGTGACCTTGTCTATAATGAAGATTTCTTCTGTGGCTACTCGCCCGAACGAATCAATCCCGGTGATAAAGAACGAACGCTGACAAAAATTCTCAAAATCACGTCGGGTTCAACCCCCGAAACCGCCGATTTCGTCGATCAGTTATATGGTTCCATTATTGAAGCAGGAACCTACCGGGCTCCCTCAATCAAAGTAGCCGAAGCCGCCAAAGCCATAGAAAATGCCCAGCGCGATATCAATATTTCGTTCGTTAACGAGCTGGCGCTGATATTTGACCGCATGGGCATCGACACCAATGATGTACTCGACGCGGCTGGTACAAAATGGAATTTCCTGAAATTTAAACCAGGGTTGGTTGGTGGTCATTGCATCGGAGTCGATCCCTATTATTTAGTACACAAGGCCCAGAGCCTTGGCTATTTCCCTCAGGTCATCTCATCGGGCCGGTTGGTGAACGATGGTATGGGCATGTTTATCGCCAAAAAGATACTGAAGCGTCTCATCGCCAACGGCCTCCAGATTCAACATTGTAATGTCCTGATATTAGGGTTTACGTTCAAGGAAAATTGCCCCGATACCCGCAATACCCGCGTCGTTGACATCTACCACGAATTAATCGATTTCGGGCTGAGCGTAGATGTGCATGACCCCTGGGCTTCGGCCCAGGCCGTACAGGCTGAATATGCCATTGGGTTAGTCAGCGAAATTGACGACGTGCAATATGATGCTGTTGTACTGGCAGTTGCCCACCGGCAATTTCAGGGACTCGACATTAACCGGTTGAAAAAAGACAGTCGCTCCATTGTCTTCGATGTGAAATCCATCATAGACCGAAACCTTGTCGATATGAGACTTTAACGCATTGAAAACCTATCCCGCAAATCGCCCGCTGGATTGATCTTCCTCGGCTGCAAAGACGAAAAGGTGGACATTGCCGAAGGTACACCGGCGTGTGTCGTGAACGAAATAGCCAGCATCAAAAAAGAAGCGAAGTGGAATCCACCGGCCAACGTCTATAGCTATCAGTACAAAGACCAAAGGTTGGTTAGTTTCTGACCACCAGTAAGGCCCCGGCCATGATGAGCAGGATGCCCAGCAGCCGCCAGCCGTTGGCGGGGTGAACGGTAAAGCCCAGCAGACCGTAATGGTCCAGCACGACAGCGGCCAGTAACTGCCCCGCCACGCCCAGGCTGATGAGGTTGGCCGTGCCAATTTTGGGGATGCTCATAATGACCGTTGTGACGTACACGGCCCCAATCAGCCCGCCCGTCCATTTCCACCAGCTTACCTGACGGATAGCCTCCAGCGGTGGCACCGAAACGCGTGAAACCAGCACAAACGTCAGCAGGGACAAAAAACCCGTCCCGAACGAGATGGAAGCCGCCAGTACCGGGTGCCCCATGACGGCCCGCAAATTGGCGTTCACGCCCGCCTGAACCGTAATGGCCACGCCCGTCAGGAACGCCAGCAGCAGAAATAGGTAATTCATGGGGGCAAAGATAGTACCATGAATGCGTGTTGAATGAAAGGGCTACTTATTACCGCTCGCTGAGTTGCAGGAACAGGCCCGCAGCCTGTCCGGCCTGAGGGAGTATGAGCCGCTGTTTCACGAGGGTTTTCTCCAGCACGGTCAGGCCGGGGTAGTGCGCACCGGGCGCGTTGCGCTGCCAGCTCAGCGGATAATCGACGGTGCCGATTTCATTTTTCAGATGAATGACGTCCTGCTCAGTTCGTTCGGGTGCGACGTATATTTTACCATCCATCAGGGCGTCGTTGCCGGTCATCTGCAAGACAGTCAGCATCCGGGATGCGTCTTGCAGAATGGGCTGGTCATAGACGAGAAAATTAGAAAGGGGTTTGCCATCCATCACGTTCATCAGCACCTCCTGCAACAGCACCCGCAGCACCGGCCCATTTGGGTTGTTGGCATAACGGGGCAGAGTCAGGCGATGGCGCGTACCGCGAAGTAGCTGCGGGCGTTTGCCGGTCTGTAAAAGCCAGACGCCCGTTTCATCTTCGCGAATCTGCACCGACCGGGGCGGGGCACCCGGCTCAGCGTGTAAATCGAGCTGTACAGCATACTCCGACGGCACTATGATCTCTCGCTCTACCTCCCATTGCCATTCGATGTGGCCCGTGCGGGCGTTGATCAGCCGTCCGTCCCGATAGATGAGTTTCATCCGGTTGCCCATGCCGAAGAGAAAAAACGTCAGGTCGGGCAGGCTATCGGGAGTGGGGTATTGTTGCCGTAGCTGAACGAGGTTTTGCCGGTAGAGTTGTAGCGTTTCGGCAGGGTTGGGCAGCAGCGCGGGTGGTTTGGGCTGCTCGTCAGGTCTTCCTCCAACAAAGAGCAGCAACAGTCCGAAAAGAAAACAGTGTTTCGTCATGCCAGGTAAGCCCGTGTGGGCAGAGATGCCTGTGCGCCCATGCGCGTAACGGACACCGAAGCGGCCCGGCAGGCAAACATAACTGCATCGGTCAGTGGTTGCTCCTCCGCCAGGGCTACGGTCAGCGCACCGTTAAAGCAGTCGCCCGCTGCGGTGGTATCGACGGGCGAAACGGGGGGGGTGTTTATCATGCTTCCTCCGTTGGCAGTGTGCAGATACGCGCCGTTGGCTCCCGGTGCTACGGCAATACAGTTTTCGCCGTAAGCGTCCACGTTAATCAACGCAACGCCCGACGGGCGGCTGGGGTCGATGGAAACGTATTGCGTGTCGATGCCTTCGCGAAAAAAACCAGCTACGGCCTCCCCCCCAAACACATCATCACCCACCTTGGCCACGAACGTAACGGCCCCGCCCAGCCGGGCCGCAGCCACCGCCTGATTGGCTCCTTTGCCACCGGGATTCATCAGAAATTCACCACCCAGCACCGTTTCGCCGGGCGCGGGAAGTGTGGTGGTCTTCACGACCATATCGGTATTGGCACTGCCGATGACAAGAATGGGGGCGGGCATTTTTAGTGTATAATAGAAGATGTATGGTGCAAGCTAAGTACTCGTATTATTGCAAAATGAAGACCAAACGCTACATCGATTTAGAGCCAACTGAGGTGCTAACTTTACAGGAAGGCTATAAGAATAGCCCG
>JBBRUB010000045.1:0-11081 GCA_038248175.1 Cytophagales bacterium
CAGCCCTGACGAAAGGACTGGCCAAAGCCGCTCTCGACCTTGGCATTCAGGTCTATCAGGGCTATGGCATGTCAGAAACGGCCCCTATTATGTCGGTTACGCAACTCAACGATCACGAACGTAAACTATCTGCCGAAGAGCAAATCAATCTTCGCACCCGCGCGGGCCGTATTGCACCTTTCGTTGAAATGCGACTCATGGATGATGACGGTCAGTTCATGCCGCACGATGGGCGTTCAGTAGGCGAGGTGGTGGCGCGGGGACCGTGGCTCACGCAGGGCTACTACGAAGACCCCGAACGCGGTGCCGAACTCTGGCAGGGCGGCTGGCTCCACACCGGCGACGTAGCGAGTATTACCCCCGACAACTGGGTGATTATTTCGGACCGTACCAAAGACGTTATTAAAACGGGGGGCGAGTGGGTGTCGTCACTCGACATCGAAGACCTGCTTTCCCAAATTGACGGTGTTGCCGAAGCCGCCGTAGTGGGCTTTCCCGACGAACGCTGGGGTGAGCGACCTTACGCGCTGGTCGTCAAAAAAGCCGACGCCACAGTAACGCCCGACGACATCGCGGCAGCGTTACAGCAGAAAGTAGAACAGGGCGACCTCAACAAGTGGTACATTCCCAACCGCATTGTCCTGGTACCCGAAATCCCGAAAACCAGCGTCGGCAAACTCGACAAGAAGAAGATCCGCAGCGACATGCGGGGGTTGTTTTTATAAGTTTCTAAACGCAAAGGGCGCAAAGGAAAGCGCAAGGTTTGAAAAGTTTCCCTTGAGCCCTTTGCGTTTAACCTATACATGACACGAATTGGCCTTATTTCCGACACGCATTCTTACCTCGACCCGCAGGTCTTCACCTATTTTGCCGACTGCGACGAAATCTGGCACGCGGGCGATGTGGGTTTGCTAACCGTAGCTGAAGAGTTACGCGCGTTCCGGCCCCTGCGCATCGTGAGCGGTAACATCGACCGCGAAGCATCTGACCTGCCCGCCAGCCTGCGCTTTACGCTCAACGGCGTTCATATCTGGATGACGCACATCGGCGGAACGCCCCCCAAATACAACCCCACCGTCCGGCCCCTGTTGCAACAAAATCCACCCGATCTGTTCATCTGCGGGCATTCGCATATTCTAAAAGTAACCCGCGATCCGGCCCTGAGCAATATGCTGTTCATAAACCCCGGTGCGGCTGGCAAAACCGGCTTTCACCAGATGAGGACCATCCTCCGGTTCTCACTCGACAACGGCAAGATACTGGCCATGGAAGCGATTGAGTTAGGCAAGAAGTAGGTTGGTCAGGAGTGACCAACCTACACAAAAAAAGCCCTTCCTGACTTCAGGAAGAGCTTTTCAATAGTTAATAACGATTAAATCGGCAGTGTCAGCGGATCCAAAGCTTCGGGCCGGGCTTCAGGACCTACTTCTTCTTTTACCTCTTCGGCAACGCCTTTGTTCTTGTATTCCTGATACACCGTCTCGCGGTCAAAAGGACGCTTGCCAATCAGCCGCACCAGGTCATTCTGATACAGAATCTCCTTAGCCAGCAACTCTTTCGCGATAATTACGAGCGCGTCGCGGTGTTCGGCCAGCATGTCTTTGGTACGGTCGTAGGCCAAAGCCACGATTTTACGAACCTCTTCGTCGATATTCTTCGCCGTTTCTTCCGAATACGGTTTGTTGAAGTTGTAATCAGACTGTTTGGAGTCGTAAAACGATACGTTACCAATCTTATCGTTCATGCCGTACATCGTCACCATGCTGTATGCCAGTTTAGTGATGCGTTCCAGATCACTAAGCGCACCGGTCGAGATTTTGCCGAAGATCAGATCTTCTGCCGCCCGGCCACCAAGGGCCATGCACATCTCATCCATGAGCTGTTCGGTACGGTACAGATACTGCTCACGCGGCAGATACTGCGCGTAACCAAGTGCAGCCACGCCACGCGGCACGATAGACACCTTCACGAGCGGATCGGCAAATTCGAGGTACCAGCCCGCCACGGCGTGACCAGCTTCGTGATACGCTACAATCTCCTTTTCTTCGGGCGAGATGATCTTGTTCTTCTTCTCCAGACCGCCAATTACCCGGTCCATTGCATTCTGGAAGTCGTCCATCTCAACGGCTTCTTTGTCGCTACGGGCGGCAATCAGGGCGGCTTCGTTACAAACGTTGGCAATTTCGGCTCCTGCAAAACCAGGGGTCTGCGCAGCCAGCTCTTTCGGGTCAACATCGGCAGCCAGTTTGATAGGCTTCAGGTGAACCTTGAAAATAGCTTCGCGGCCTACAATATCTGGCTTGTCGATACTGATTTGGCGATCAAAACGGCCAGGGCGTTGCAGCGCCGGATCCAGTACGTCGGGGCGGTTGGTAGCGGCCAGGATAATGATACCGGAGTCGGTAGCAAAGCCGTCCATTTCCACCAGCAGCGAGTTCAGCGTGTTTTCGCGCTCGTCGTTACCACCGGGCATCGAGCCACGTCCCCGCGAGCGACCTACAGCGTCGATCTCGTCGATAAAGATGATACATGGAGCTTTCTCTTTGGCCTGTTTGAACAGGTCACGCACCCGCGCAGCACCCACGCCCACAAACATCTCGACAAAGTCAGATCCCGACAGTGAGAAGAACGGTACAGCAGCCTCACCAGCTACGGCTTTGGCCAGCAGCGTTTTACCCGTTCCAGGAGGGCCGATCAGCAAGGCGCCTTTCGGAATTTTGGCACCGAGTTTAGTAAACTTGGTTGGGTTCTTCAGATAATCGACAATCTCCTTGATTTCTTCTTTAGCTTCATCCAGCCCGGCCACGTCGTTGAACGTGATCTTGACCTTATTATCGGCGTCGAAAAGAGCGGCTTTGGACTTGCCGATATTGAATATCTGGCCACCCGGGCCACCCGCACCCGACATCCGGCCCAGCAAAAAGTACATGGCCAGAATCATCACGATCAGGAAGCCCCACGTGCTGATAATGCTGCCAATGTCACTGCGCTGCTCGAATTTATACTCGATTTTTTCGTTATCGGTAACACCTTCCTGCATGGCGGCCAGGTCCTTCTTGAAGGTCTCTGCCGATGCCACGCGGAACTGGTACTGCGGCCCCGGACCTCCACCGAAATAAGGTTTATCGGCAAACTGGTTTTTGTATTTCGGGCTTTGTAGAGCCTGCTGCGTAAGCGTCACTTCGGCAATCTGGTCATTGACAACCGTTACCTCAGCAACTTCCTTGTCTTTAACCATACGCTCAAACCGCTTCTGGGATATGTCACGTGTAGATGAACTCTTGTTAAAGAACGTGATGCCCAGAATAGCGGCAATCAACAGGGCTACAATCCACCCCTGAAAATTGGGTTTTCGTGGCCCGCCACGGGGTGCTAACGGATTTCTATTGGTGTTTTCTGCCATTTTCTCAGGTTGTACAAACGGATTTTCAATGGAGTAACATCGTTTTTCAGGCTAATGTTTCTGCCTGAAAACGGATGGGACAAACGGTCTGCCTGCCCCACAAACGGCCCTGAAAACCAGATTTCAACAGATTTTCAGGTGTGCAACCCTCACTAACCAGCTACAGAAAACGTAGCTTCGTCAATAAGTTGAATTTCGGCATCGCCCCAGAGTTGTTCCAGATCATAAAACGCCCGCCGGTCCTTTTTAAATACATGTGCTACTACATCAACGTAGTCCAGCAGTATCCATTCGCGATTAAGCTTGCCCTCGCGGTGCCAGGGGTCCTGCCGGGTCGCTTTATATACTTCCTCTTCAACTGACTGGGATATGGCGTCAATCTGCGTGTCGGAGGTTCCGGAGCAGATGACAAAATAATCGCAAATAGCGTTTTTAACGTTGCGAAGGTCCATCACGACAACGTCCTGGCCTTTCTTTTCCAGCATTCCATGAACGACAAAGTCACGAAATTGCTCGGCGGTGAATTCTTCGGTTTGTTTACTTCTCATGCTTTCGGTTTAACATTGCACGACAGTCAACCAGCGGGTTTGCTACTGTACAGATAACGCACAAATCAGCAATACCATTCATTGACTTCTCCTGACTAAATTAAGCAAAGCCTTGTACAAAATCCAGCCCAAAACCGCTTTTGTCGGGCAAATCTATAAATACCTGCCAAGCTGTCAGTCAACCAACGATGAAGCGTCTGCTTTACTGAACTCGGCGAATCCACTTGAAGGCAGTCTTGTCACAACTGATCAGCAAACGGCAGGACGCGGGCAGCGCGGCAATCGCTGGGAGAGTCATACTGCCGAGAACCTAACATTTTCGATCCTGTTGAAACCAGATTTCCTGGCTCCTGGCGAGCAGTTCTGGCTGACCATTGCCATATCGCTGGGGGTTTACGATACGCTCCGCCCCCTTTTAGGTGAATCGGTATGGATAAAGTGGCCCAACGACATCTATGTTGGAGATCAGAAACTTGGCGGAATACTGATCGAGAACACCATACAACGAGGGCAACTCGCCTGGTCGATAGTGGGTATTGGGCTGAACGTAAACCAGACCGAGTTTACCTATCCAACGGCTACCTCGCTGCAACAGCAGGCCCCCCTGCCCGACGGCTACGACCGCCCCGGCTTGCTGGCACTGCTCTGCGAAACCATCGAAAAACGCTACCTCCAGCTCCGCACCGGTCAGCGCGACGTTCTCAAAGCCAGTTACCTGAACGTACTATACCGGTATCAGCAGGAACACATGTTCAGCAGCAACGGCCAGTTCTTTGGCGGTACCATTACTGGCATTGACGCCACTGGTCGCTTGGCTATCGAAACGGATGAAGGAGTGCGGTATTTCGATTTTAAGGAAGTAGCTTTTTAGTTATGTATAATTCATAACTCACTTAATCGCTTCCGCCACCGGGTCGCCGATGCTGCCGCTGGGTTCGAGGAGGTGAAGCAGGGCCGTAATGGTGGGGGCAATGTCGGAGATATGCGTCCGGCGGAGGGTTTCGCCGGGCTTGACGCCCCAGCCGTAGAGCAAAAACGGCACATGGGTATCGTATGCGTAGGAGGTGCCGTGGGTAGTACCCTTACTGCGCCCCTCAAACCAGCCGGGTGCCTGCATCGCATAAAAGTCGCCACTTCGATTGGGGAAATAGACATTACGAAACAGATCGGCCTGAAGTTGTGGCATCGCCTGGGTAGCTACGTTATGCAGGTTTATGAGCCGGACAATGCCACGCTGTTTTAGCAAAGCGGCATTCAACAGTTCATAAACATCAGCCATAGCGATTTTCTTCTCGGCCAGCAGGTCGCGGTTGAGATAAATCTGCTGATTCATATAGGTTAGCACCCATTTACCGGGTCCGTAGGCTTTTTCGAGGGTGGCTTTCGCAGCTTCTCCCACTTCGCCGTATGATTTTACACCCGACGGAATACGGTACGTCTGCGAAAAACCCGGCACGTCGGCCACACCATGATCGGCAGACAGGAATACCACCCATTCGCCCTTACCAACCGTAGCGTCGAGTTGGTTCATCAGTTCGGCCAGTTGCTTGTCGAGCCGGAGGTACTGATCTTCCGTCTCGACCGCGTGCGTACCAAAGGCGTGGCCTACGTAATCGGGCGAGGAGAAGCTGACGCAGAGCATATCCGTAACGCCCCGCTGACCGAGTTTCTCGCCCTGCAAAGCCGCCAGCGCAAACTCCTTCGTGAGTTCATCACCAAACGGACTGGTACGCAGCCCTTCGTATTTCAGACCACCGGCCCGCATGGCAAATCCGTGCGGAAACACCGCTTTTTCTTCGCCTTCCATCCGGTTTTCATATTCCTGATCGTCGGCGTCGCTTTCGGTGTACTGATTCATGGGCAGCGAAGGCTCCCACTTTTGGGCCAGGTAGCTATCGGGCAGTTTGCGGGCGTTGAACGCCTTTACCCACTGTGGCAACTCCGTGCCATAATACGTACTGCTGATAAAACTGCCGTCTTTCGAGTCGAACCAGTACGCACCGTTGGCGGCATGACCGGCGGGCAGGATGGCACCCCGGTCTTTCAGAGCGATGCCCACAACTTTGGCCCGCCCGTTGGTGGCGAGTTTTAACTGATCGCCAATCGTGGTTACGAGCATGTTACGGGGCGACATTTTGCCCGCCGACCCGCTGTTGCCCAGCGTGCTGACAGTGGTATCTTCGGCGCAGTAGAGCATCCGCCCCAGCGTGCGGTCGTAGAAATCGTTACCCACAATACCGTTTATAGCCGGGGCCGAGCCGGTGTAAATGGCTGCATGGCCGGGGCCGGTATAAGTAGCCGCGTAGTGATAATGATTGTTGCGAGCGTTGAAACCGCTCATGAGCCGCCGAAACCCGCCCGTTGTATATTTATCGTAATACCGATACAGATAATCGTACCGCATCTGGTCAACCACGATACCCACCACGAGTTTGGGACGGTCCAGCGTCGGGCGGGCTATGCCTATAGCCGGGGTCGGGCGGGAAGGTGCTTTTCGGGCGGGCTGTGCAAAGGAGAACGTGGCAATGAACAGTAAACTGAAGAATATGAGGGGGCGCATAGAATCGTTGAATTTATGAAGCACGTACAGGGAGCAAAAGTAAGCACAAAACTATCGGGGCATCGGCTGGGTCTTGTAAAGTCATTCAGACGGGAAGCTTTGCTAACATTATCCGGCATCGCAGCGTTTATGAACCGCAATGCGCCGGAGCCACGACAGCCCAGCCATTCTCTTACGATTACTTTCGGTGGCTTCTCAGCCGCAGTATCAACATGATTTACCTCGACAGCCCATTGGCTTTTATCACCACAGCCTTCTTGTTATTTCTGGCCATTTTTGGGCGATACGTCCTGTTCTCGCTGGGCTTCTGGTGGTTGTTCCGGGTGTCGATGAGCGGGCAGTTTGCGCACCGGGCCGTACAGACCCGCCCCCGCAAACCCGGTCAGGACCGGCGCGAAATTGGCTGGTCGGTGCTGACATCGCTGATTTTCACGGCCATTGGAGTGGGTATCATACTGGCCTTTCAGCGGGGTCACACCAAAATTTACCTGAACCTGACCGACTATTCGTTGCTTTGGTACCCGGCAAGTATTCCGCTGGTGTTGTTCATACACGAAACGTACTATTACTGGCTGCACCGCTGGATGCACCGGCCCGGTGTGTACCGCTGGGTCCATAAAACGCACCACGACAGCATCACGACCTCGCCCTGGACGGCCTTCTCCTTCCATCCCGTAGAGAGTACGTTACAGGCTATCGTTATTCCGGCCCTGACGTTTGTGCTGCCGCTGCATTACTCCGCCGTTGGGCTGCTGCTGCTGATTATGACCCTGTCGAGTGCCGTCAACCACCTCAATACCGAGATATACCCGCGCGATTTTGACCGGCACTGGCTGGGCCGCTGGCTCATTGGGGCCACGCACCACGGCCTGCACCACGCGCAGTTCCGCTTCAACTACGGCCTGTACTTCACCTTCTGGGACAAGTGGATGCGCACCGAAAGCCCCGACTACCACCGGCTGTTTGGTGAAAAAGCGGGTAAGAAGCCCAAACGAGATTGAACTTTAGTGCAAAAGAGACCGGGGTTTACGCAGGGTAAAGGCTTGGATTAAGTTAGCAAATCGTATGTTTGTGTGTTGCTCACTATTGACAGCATGCAAAGTACCGCGAATCAGAAGGAAGCTACGAAACAATTCAAAAAGTACAATAAACTCCCGCATATCAGAAAGTTGACAGTAATTTTAACAGGTAATTAAAATGTACGAGAAACTGAAGACGTATTGCGAACAAACTGTTCCGTTAACAAATACAGAACTCGACTTGATAGATAATTTTTTTATAAAGAAGAATCTAAAGAAGAAAGAGTTTTTATTTCAAGCCGAAAGTGTTTGTGATTTTATTGCATTTATTGAAAACGGTTGCGTACGACATTTTCACATTAAGGACGGCGTGGAAAAAACTTGTGATATTTCGTTTAATAACTCTTGGGTCACCGACTTTCAAAGTTTCACACACGACACAATGGGAAGAATGAATTTGCAAGCGATGGAAGACACTACCGTTTTTTTAGTTCACAAAGAAAATCTTTTTACACTTTACCAGAAATGTAGAAAATACGAAACCTTCGGGCGGATCATGGCTGAGCGAGTAGCACAAAGAGCTACTGAAATAGCAATGTCTCTATCATCAGACAAGCCAGAAGAGAGATTCAGAGACTTAATAAAAAAACAGCCCGATCTATTTCAAAGGATTCCACAAAAATACATTGCTAATTTTTTAGGTGTAAGTCCAGAAAGTTTAAGTCGAATTAGAAACAGAATTTACCGCAATCAAAAATCTTAACTTAAGTCATCGTTTTTAGGGTCATCACCATTGCACCTTTGTATTTCATTTTAAGCAAACAAAAATGATGTACAAATTCTTCACCCTGACCATTACAGCGATGACAATCACAAACAGCTTGACGGCACAGCAGTTAGACTTCTCAAAAGTCAAAGCCTACGAACATCAATTAGAGGATGTTATGGAAATTATTGATACCACTGAATTGAAGACAAAACTCAAGGAAATAGAACTACAGTTTCAAAACAACCCAAGCGAAATTAACAAAGTAAGAGTTGGGATAATTTACCATGAAACAGCGTTAAACTTGTCTTTTTTTTCCAAGACGGAGTACAAAGGATACGCTAAAAAAAGCTTTGATCAGCTGAGTGATTTATTTAATTTGCGATCAACGCCTGAAGAATTAATGCCTTTTATCGATTCTTACAGGGCATCTGCATTATCGTTGGTTGGGGCTGAAACAAAAAAACTGAGATTGCTTGGAGAAGCCTTTATTTTATTTGACAATGCAGTAAATAGATACGCAGATGTTAGCTATTTGCCTGAATTTTTAAGGGGAAGCGTAGCCGAAAACTTGCCTTGGTTTTTCTTCTCGAAGAAGAAGTTGGCCAAGCAGGATTTCCAAGCAATTATTGATAAACAGGCAAAAAATGATGAGTATGCAAATTGGAAAGTGATGAGTTTTACCTCCTTGGCCTGGGCCAAGCAACATCAAGGCAAAAAATACAGGAATTTAGCGATAGATTACCTCGACAAAGCTATTAAACTTGACCCTAACTATAAAGCAGGACGAAAAAAGGCCGAGGAATTAAAACTGACGCTGGCGAAATAAAATTACTGCAAACAAGGGTTTTGTGTAAGGTAGAAAGACGTTCTGAATTCAGCATTTGCATTTCTGTTCAGCTTTCATACTAAATCTGAGCTTTCGGATATTCAATCCCGCCTAAATGTAAACCCCCAAACCGTTACCCGAAAAACTGCGGGCTGAAGTTCATTAGGAAGGCTTCGTCGGTGGCGCGGGTGAGGGGGGTGTAGAGCAATTTTACAAATATTTGCACAAGGTCAGATATTTGTATTTTGTAGGAACTTCGTGTTGAAAACTCACTCGAATGTAGAGCCGAAAAACATTAGTAATCATTCAGCAGGATAATTACGTAGTGACGAACTACTTAAAACTTGACATTATGGAAATCAAAGTACAGGTACCGTTTCAACAGCTTTTGACAGCGGTAAGGACACTGACGCCAGCGCAAAAAGCCAAATTACGTAAGGAACTCGATGAAGAAAAGTCATCTCTTGACTCCAAGGAAGATGACTTCATCAGTTTTTTACTTAATGGTCCGGTTTATAGCGACAAAGACATAGCTATTATTGAAGAAAACAGAAAAAGTATTGCAGCATGGCGGACAAAAGACTAATGATCGATACGAGCATCCTTATTGACTACTTCCGTAAGAGCGACAAGGAGAACTCAAGACTACTTGCGCATTTCAGAAAATACAATCAACTCTATATTTCAAGTATCACCGAATTTGAAATCTATAATGGTGCGACTGAAATGCACAGGAAGTTTTGGGGAGGAATGCTGCTGCGGCTAACCGTTTTGGACTTCGATGGGAAGGCAGCGAGACAAGCAGCAGAAATCATTAGGCAATTGAAGACTAAACGAAAAAGCATAGACAAGCCGGACCTGTTCATAGCTGCTACGTCCATTGTACATGGGCTTACCTTTGACACGCTGAACGTCAAACATTTCATTCATATTCACAATTTAGATTTGCTGACGACATCAAACGGCAGCTAATGGATAAATTCTCAACAACAAGAATCCAATTCATCTTCGATGCTCGGGTTGAACCAAAAAAACTCTACTATTACTATCACATCGCCGTGCCGTAAACTTCACCCGAAAAACTGCGGGCTGAAGTTCATTAGGAAGGCTTCGTCGGTGGCGCGGGTGAGGGCGGTGTAGAGCCAGCGTACAAACTCCTGATTGACCTGACCGTCGGGGAGGTAGCCCTGATCGATGAATACCGCACTCCACTGCCCGCCCTGCGCTTTGTGGCAGGTCAGCGCGTAGGCAAACTTCACTTGCAGGGCGTTCAGGTACGGGTCGCGCCGGACGGCTTCGGCCCGCTCTTTCTTGTTTTTGATGTACAGGTAATCTTTCAACACGCTCTCGTACAAGGCGCGGTGCTGATCGCTCGATAGCGAGGGCGTGGGCGAATGCAGCGTATCGAGCATAATTTTGGCGTCGAAGTCGGGCTGCTCCTCGTAATCCACCAGCCGGAGCGTGACGGTGGCAAACCGGAAGCCGTGCATTTCTTCGTGGTTGCGTACCTTCTGCACCTCGGCAAACTCGCCGTTGGCCAGGAACCCGGCGGGAGCATCTTCTTCCAGTATGGTGTAGTTGTTGCGGGCAATCATCAGCACGTCGCCCCCGTCGAGTTCGTTCTCGCTCTGGTCAATCATGCGCCGGATAAACTGATTGTACTGCACCGCCGACTTGTTGGACCGGCACAGAATCACGGTATTCTCCCGGCCATATTTGGTATAGGCATACTGAATACCGTCTTCGAGTTTGTTGGCGGGCATCTTAAATATATCGCCAAACGAGCGGACGTCGAGCTGGATGTTAGGCGCGTCACTTAGATCAGTATCGGGTTTGTCGCTGAGCAGGGCGTCAAATCCATTCGATTTGGGGCGCCGTTCATTAATGGGGTCGTAGAGCAGGCTGCGAAGGCCGGTGGCGTTGTGCAGAATACCCGATTCCTCGTCCTGCCGCATG
>JBBRUB010000046.1:0-11076 GCA_038248175.1 Cytophagales bacterium
ACAGGTAAAATTTGAAGTAGAACGTGGCCTGCGTCAGGCTCGAATCGGCCATTGTTTTTTGCAGCAGCGCGGTTTGCCGGGCCACCGGTACGGCGTTGGTCAGGACGGCCAGAATGTTGGCGTGCTGACTGAATGTTTTCTTGTCCGGCGTATCGGCAAACAGGCCCCGGCTGGCGTCCCAGCATTGCCTATACACGGCTTTGTTGAGTTGTCGGGCCAGTTCGCGGTAGTGTTCGGCGAGTTCGTTCCGGCCAAAATGCCCCAGTAAATCAGCTGCCCGCCCATATGTATACACCTGTTGCAGTGTCAGAATAGCCGAGCCCCCGCTCTGCGCGCCGGTGGGTACGCCACCGGCAATTTCGCTGTTGGCGTTGGGCCAGTTAGCCCAGTCCACAAAGTTCCACCAGGGCAGCGGGCCGTTCAGGTTGGCTTTGGTGAGCCGGGTTTCGTGCCAGCGCAGCACATCGAGAATGCCGGGCAGAAACTGCTTCACGAACGCATCGTCGGAGCGGTGCATCCAGTAATCATGTACCATACAAACCCACCAGAGCGAAAATGTCGGGATAACCTGAAAATCAGACGACGGAAATCGACTCTGCGTCAGCCCGTCGCTGAACCGGCTGTGGTCATACTGCTGAATGGCGTTGCGCATCAGCCGGTCGTCGCCCGCTACGTAGAGCGATATCAGCGACTGTACCCGCGTATCGCCCACGTATTGCAGCCGTTCGTAGTAGGGACAGTCGTAATAAGTTTCGCCCGCGCAGAGCTGGGCCGTGCGCCAGCCCACGTTCCAGATGTCGTGCAGGGTGGTATCACTGGCCGAGAACTGGCCTTTCTGCTCGAACGGATAGCCCGTAAACTGCCCCACCAAATCATCCAGAACAAGCGGTTCGCCTTTGGTCTGCACCGTCAGTTGCAGGTAGCGGTACGTCCTGAACCAGAGGGGGCGGAAGGTTCGTTTGCCACTACCATCGGCAATAAACTGGTCTTCAAAGCCGCGCAAAACCTTTCCATTCACATCATTACGGTTGCCTTTTCGGCCATTACTGTCTGCCAGTGCTTCGGCATAAGATAGTGTAATAACGGCTCCCTTGCCGCCCCGCACGGTCAGTTCGGGATAGGCGTTGGTGAGAACGCCGTTATCCAGCAGAAACACAGTTTTGATGCCCGCAGGTATCGTAACGGGCGACCTCCCCCCTAAAAATGCCGGGTTCATAGTTCCGTTTTCTACCCGGCGCACGGTAGCGAGCCGCTCGATTCGTTCGGCCATTGGCGGTAGCTGGCGCGGTACTAACGCCCAGTTGCCATCGGTGCCGAAGCCGCGCGGTTTGGTGGGATAGCCGTATGGTTTAGCCGCTGGCCACGCATTATCGGCAAAGTCTGGTTGCTCCCAGCCCCACGGATATTTAGCCGCATCGACTCTATCGCCATCGCCAATTACGATATAGGTCTGGAGTTTGGCGTTATCGTTCACAATGGGCGAATAAGCGGGGTTTTGATACACTTTCCAGCTTTTGTCGGTATTGACCATCGTCTCGGCGTCGGTATCGCCCTGCATCAGAAATCCCGTTTGCCAACTCATCTGCGCCACGGGCGATCCCTCGCCCATGTTATAGACCTGCGCGGCCAGCACGTTTTTACCGGCTTGCAGAAACGGCGCAAGATCATAAGTTTCGTAGTTCCAGTGCTGCGGGTCACTCTGGGCCGGACCGCTGCCCACCACGTTGCCGTTCACGAACAGCCGGTAGCGGTTATCGCCCGATACGTGTACGACAAAGCGGGTGGGTTTGGCGGGCAGCGTAATGATTTTTCGGAAGTAAAAAACGCCGTACTGTTTCGCCGGGCCAGTAGGCGGTTGGCCGCTGCCATGAAGTATCCAGCGGGCGGGCCAGTAGCGATTGGTCCAGTCGGGAGCGGGTTTTACGTCCGGTGTCTGGGCCAGGGTGGTTAACGAAAGACAAAGAAGCAGCAGGAGCCGGAGCATCATAGCGGAAAATACGGGATAAAAGCGCAAGGTAAGGCAATTTCAATCTTCTGTCAGCACAACGCCTGAGCCGATTTAAACCGTGTGTCGATTTATGTTTCTGCTAACTCTATGGTCTGTAAACATTATGCTTTATCAGTCTGTTAGCAACTTATGAACTCAGGCATATACCTGACTACCATGACTTATACTTTGTTCTCTACCGAAAAAACAACTTACATTATGTGTAAAAAATGGATTTTTAGCATCGCGCTTGCATCAGCTTTACTGGCAGGTACCACCTTGGAGGCCACCGCCCAAACGAACACCATGTCGTCAATGACGGACAAATCAACGGGCAAGGACTTAGCCGCCAGCGCGGGGCTTTCTGCCGATCACTCAACACTCCTCGCAGCTCTGAAAGAAGCCGGTCTGGCCGACCGCGCCACCGGTGTCGGACCCTACACGGTGTTTGCCCCAACAAACGCAGCCTTCGATAAACTACCCGCCGGAACGGTGGACATGCTGCTCAAGCCGGAGTCGAAAGGCAAACTAACGAGCATTCTGACAACGCACGTGGTAAGCGGCAGCGTTATGTCGTCGGATCTGAAAGACGGTCAGAAAATAAAGACCGTAAACGGCGAAACCCTGACGGTAATGATGCAGGGTGGTAAGGTGATGATCAAAGATGCCAAAGGCGGTATGGCTACGGTAACGATGGCCGATATCAAAGCCACCAATGGCGTAGTTCACTCGATTGATACAGTATTGATGCCGATGAAATAGGTTTTCTAACCGCAAAGACGCAAAGGTGTCACGAAGAGCGCAACGTTTTCTCTACGCGCTCTTTGCGACACCTTTGCGTCTTTGCGGTTAATCTTTTAGATACGCCATAATCGGCTTTTTGGGCCGGAGCGTAATGAGCGGCTGGGTTGGTACGGGCTTGTCAGATACCGCCCGCAAATCAAACTGCCGCACCAGCAGGGCCAGCAGAATCTGCATCTCCATGAGCGCGAACTGATTGCCGATGCACAAACGCGGGCCACCGCCAAACGGCAGATAGGCATACGTTGGCCGCTCTTTTTCGCGGCCCGGCGCGAAGCGGTCGGGGTCAAAACGCTCTGGGTCGGGCCAGTTGACCGGGTCGCGGTGGAGCAGGTACGGACTGACCAGCGCGGTGTCGCCCTTTGGGATAACGTAGGGGCCAATATGATCGTCGTCGAGGGCCATGCGGCTCATAATCCAGGCGGGCGGGTACAGCCGCATACTCTCCTGAATGACCTGCATGGTATAGGTCAGCTGCCGGAATACCTCCGGCGCGGGCGTTTGTGCATCTCCCAACACAGCCTGTACTTCCTGTCGAAGCCGGGCCAGCACATCGGGGTGCTGCATGAGCAGATGCACCGTCCATGACATGGCCACGGCGGTAGTTTCGTGACCGGCGGCAAAGAGCGTCACGCACTCGTCGCGCAGTTGTTTCTCCGACATCGTCTCGCCGGTTTCTTCGTCTTCGGATAGTCGGAGCATGTCCAGCAAATCGTCGTGGGTTGCGCCGGTCTGCTGTTTCCGCTGTTCGATAACGCCGTAAATGAACGTATCGACCACGACACCCGCCCGACGAAACCGCAGGTTGTTGGGCGTGGGCCAGTGCATGGGAAACCGCACCGGCGACAGCATACGGGCGTTGGCTAAGTAATTCAGCGTTTCCAGCGATGAGGACAGCTTAGCCAGGTCAGCCGACACATCAGAGCCGAACAGCGTTTTGCAAACAATCCGCATCGTTACGTCCATGAACACCTGCGACATATTGACGGATCGGCTTAAATTCTGTTGCCGGAGTTCATTGACCCACGCAGCCGATTCTGAAATCATGGTATTGGCCAGGGCTGCGAGTTTTTGCCGGTGAAACGCCGGTTGGGCCAGCCGCCGTTGCCGACGCCAGAAATCACCCTCGCTGGTGAGCAGGCCGTTGCCCAGAAAAATCTGGAGAACCCGAAACGCGGGCGACCGGCCATAGTTGCGGTTGTTCTCCTGCAAAATGTGTTTGCTGTCTTCCGGCGTCAGCACCAGGTACTGATGCCGCCCACCCACGCGCAGATGCACAACGCGCTCATTCATCCGCTGAATATCGTCCAGAATAGCCAGCGGATCGCGCAAAAAAGACAGTGTGTTGCCCAACCCCGGCACACCGCGAACGAGCGGTACGGGGCGGGTGGGTTGCGTGATGGTTTCCATTTTTAAATGTAAAATGAATAATGTACAATGTACCACTGCCATTACTCATTTTACATTATCCATCATTCATTTTCTCACGAATTGATCTCCTCGCCCCCGTTCACGTGGATGACCTGCCCCGTAAAGTACGACGCATCTTCCGACGCCAGAAAGACGTAGGCCGGACCCAGCTCTGCCGGTTGACCTACGCGACCCATCGGCGTGTCTTTGCCGAATTTCGCGACATCTTCGGGCGTTTTGGTCGCCACAATCAGCGGGGTCCAGATGGGGCCGGGAGCCACGCCGTTCACGCGGATGTGCTTATCCACCAGGTTCTGCGACAGCGAGCGCGTAAACGCCGTAACCGCGCCTTTCGTGGACGAGTAATCAATGAGCGATTTGCTGCCCCGGTACGACGTGACCGACGTGGTATTGATGATGCAGTCGTACGCGCCCATGTGCGGCAGCATATTCTGCGTGAGCCGGAACATGGCCAGGATATTCAGCTCAAACGTCTCGCGCATCTGCTGATCGGAAATGTCGGTAAACTCCTTTTGCTCGACGTGATTGGCCGCGTTATTAACCAGCACATTAACGTGGTGATATGCACTAACAATTTTGCCCACGGCTTCGCGGATATACGACAGACTCCGCAGGTCGCCGGGGATGAGCAGACATTTGCGGCCCTCGGATTCGACCAGGTCTTTGGTCTTCTGCGCATCTTTTTCTTCGCGTGGATGGTACAGCAGGGCCAAATCGGCTCCTTCGCGGGCAAAATGCACCGCCACTGCCCGGCCAATACCGCTATCGCCCCCGGTAATGACGGCAACTTTGTCTTTCAGTTTATCGGCCCCTTCATAGTTGTCCCGAATGTAAATCGGCTGCGGGTGCATTTCGTATTCCAGTCCCGGCTGCGCATCCTGGTGCTGCGCCGGGGTTTCCATTTCCATCTGTTCCATAACGGGTGTGAGTTTTTAAGCGTTGATAATCGTGCCACCGTTGGGGTGCATGACCTGCCCGGTGATGTAGGACGCATCTTCCGACGCCAGAAAGACGTAGGCCGGAGCCACTTCACAGGGTTGACCGGGTCGCTTCATCGGTACATCCAGCCCAAACTGCGCCACTTCTTTGGCCGAAACCGACGCCGGATTGAGCGGGGTCCAGATGGGGCCGGGAGCCACGCCGTTCACGCGGATGCCTTTTTCGATGAGGTTACTCGACAATGCCCGCGTAAACGTCATTATCGCACCTTTTGTGGACGAATATTCCAGCAAATCGGCGCGGCCCTGATAGGCCGTTACGGAGGTGGTATTGATGATGGCGTCGCCCGCGTGCAGGTGAGGCACGGCGGCTTTCGTAACCCGGAACATGGAGTAAATATTCGTTTCGAAGGTGTCCAGCAAATCTTTGTCCTCGATAGATTCAAGAGTTTTGTGCTGGAGTTGCAGGGCGGCATTGTTAACCAGTATGTTCAGCTTGCCCAACTGCGCTACGGTCTCCTCGACAATGTGCTTGCAGTACGCTTCCTCGCGAATATCGCCGGGAAGCAATACGCATCGTCGCCCCTCGGCTTCCACGAGTTCTTTAGTTTTTTCGGCATCGACCTGCTCACGTTCCATGTACGAGATGGCTACGTCGGCACCCTCACGGGCAAAATGAACGGCTACGGCCTGACCGATGCCCGAATCGCCCCCGGTAATGAGCGCGACCTTATTTTTGAGTTTGTTGGCCCCTTTGTAGAGGTGCCGGATTACCTTGGGCTGTGGGTCCAGTTCGGCCTGAATACCCGGCTGGGTATCCTGGTGCTGGGGAGGGATTTTTGCTTCCATAACGTTGTGTTTTTGGGCTTCCTTTTTGTTGATAAGCCAAAAGTCACAGCGGTTGTTTGCAGAAACCTATTGAATTGATAGTTTTTACCCTCAGGCGTAGTCGATGGCCATTTGCGCCACGTCGGCCAGTATGTCATCAACGGTTTCTTTGAGTTCCGGCCCCATGCGCAGGTACTCCGTTGGGTATTCGTCGCGCAGGAAATACACCGTAGCGTAATACAACGGCTTAAACCGGTCTTTCAACTGCCATTCTTCATTTTGGAAGTAGTTGTACGCCGTGTGATACTGTCTTTTGGCAAGGAGGAGTTTGAGGTAGATTTGACTTAAGTCAATAAAATTCACTTCTCCCAATTTTTTAGACTCCATATCCACGTTAGAAAAAATATTCGTCGGATCATTCTCTATTGAAGAAAAATCATCATTCCATACTTTTACTATCTTACAAGATTACCGTTGCTCTCGTACACGTCAATAACCTCCTGCACCAGAAGCTGCACATGAAACGGCATCAGCCAGTATATTTTGCGTAGTATGAACTGCACCGTTTCATCATCAATCTGAATGGCTTCCGTTTCTGTAAGCTGTCGAAACAGGCTGATGGCTTCGGTTTCGGTTAAGGGTGGAATGTCGATGTATTGTAGGTTGTTGACGAGATCGCTGGCGTCGAGTTTTTTCACCAAAGGCTGCAATCCAATGGAGCCCGTCAGTAAAAACTGTACGTTGTCGGTGATTTTTCGGTTGTGCATCAACTCGCGAAACGTCTGCAAGAAGCGACGGGCTTCCTGACTACCATGTTTCACCAGAATGTTATCGAGTGTTTCGGTGAACTCATCGACCATGATGATCAGTTTGCCACCGCCTGACCGACTACATTTCTCATTTGACAATAGAAATTTTGTCAAAAAAAATAACAAAAATTCTATTGTCAAAAATTCACATCGCTCATTTGCACCTTCTATCGAAATGGTTTTTGGGTATAGAGATGTGTTATTCGTAGATTTAGAACTCGAAAACCTGCATACCACAATGAACATTATCGGCGACGCCAACAAGGCAAACACGTACGACGCTATCGTAATCGGCTCCGGCATATCGGGAGGCTGGGCGGCCAAGGAACTGACCGGAAAAGGTCTGCGTACCCTCGTGCTGGAACGCGGGCGCGACGTGCGGCATATCACGGATTACCCGACCGCTACGCTCGACCCCTGGCAGTTCGATCACCGCAACCGCATGACCGAAGCCTTTGATCAGGCCAATCCGATTGCTACCAGGTGTTACGCACTGGATGAAGCCACGCAGCAGTTTTTTGTCAAAGATGCCGAGCATCCGTACCAGCAGGAAAAACCCTTCGACTGGATTCGGGGCTATCAGGTGGGTGGCAAATCACTGACCTGGGCGCGGCAAACGCAGCGGTGGAGCAAGTTTGATTTTGAGGCCAACGCCCGCGACGGGGCCGCCGTTGACTGGCCTATTCGCTACCAGGACATTGCTCCGTGGTACAGCTACGTGGAGAAATTTGCCGGTATTTCGGGTAATAAAGACGGGCTGGAAACCCTGCCCGACGGTGAGTTTCTAAAGCCCTGGGAGCTGAACTGCCTGGAAAAACACATTCAGAAGCGCGTTTCGGACAGCTACAAAGACCGGCACGTAATCATTGGCCGGTGCGCCCACCTGACCGAGCCGAAGCAGATTCACTACGATCAGGGCCGGGCGGGGTGTCAGGCGCGGCACCTCTGCTACCGGGGCTGCCCCTACGGCGGCTATTTCTCGTCTAACTCCAGCACGATACCGTGGGCGGCCAAAACCGGCAAACTCACCCTTCGCCCCGACTCGGTGGTGCAGTCGATTATCTATGACGAAGCAAAGGGAAAGGCCACCGGCGTTCGGGTAGTGGATACCCATACGAAGCAGACGACGGACTATTTCGCCCGGATTATTTTTGTCAATGCCGCCTGCCTGAACACCAACCTGATACTACTCAACTCTACCTCACGCCGGTTCCCCAACGGGCTGGGCAACGACAGCGGACTGCTGGGCCGCTACGTGGCGTTTCACAACTACCGGGGCAACATCCTGGCCGATTACGACGGCTACGAAGATCAGTACTACTACGGTCGGCGACCCACTACGGCGTTCATGCCCAACTTCCGCAATGTCAATAAACAGGAGACGAGCGGTCCGGCGTCCCGGTTTCAGCGGGGGTACATGGTGGCGTTCAGCGCGAGCCGGAGCCAGGGCATTCCCTCACCGGCTAGTTTCGGAGCCGATTTTAAAGAAAGCCTGACGCAACCCGGCCCCTGGCATGTGTTTATGATGATGCAGGGCGAAACCGTACCGCGCTACGAAAATCACGTCCGGCTCAGCCCCGACCAGAAAGATGCCTGGGGGGTGCCTCAACTCGTTACGAGCATCGACTACACCGACAACGACCTGAAGCTGATGCAGGATTTTCTGACGGAGGGCAGCGACATGCTCGACAAGGCGGGTCTAAAAAACATCCGCCCCTACGACGATCACCGCAACCCCGGCCTGGATATTCACGAGATGGGCGGGGTCAGAATGGGCCGCGAGTCCAAGACGTCGTTGCTCAACGCGCACAACCAGCTGCATGGCTGCAAAAACGTGTTCGTTACCGACGGTGCGGCCATGACCAGCACCGGCACCCAAAATCCGTCCATCACGTTCATGGCCCTCACCGCGCGGGCGGCAGATTATGCCGTGAAGGAGATGAAACGGGGGAATCTATAATGCTCAGGGGTTCATCCGGGTAGCGGGGTTATTTCTGACGTTGCTGTCTATTTCGGCGGTACGTGGCTCAGGATTTTCCGGTCGATGTAGAACGTACCGAACGGAACGATAGACGCCAGCAGGACTTTCCAGAACATAGTAAATTTCCAGTGTTGCTCAATACCCACCCAAATGGTATAGACCACAAACAGCACAAATAGCAGCCCGTGTACCGGTCCAATGGCTTTTACCAACCACGGCTCATGCCCGATGTATTTCATTGGTACGGCAATAAATAGCAGCACCAGCCATGATACGCCTTCCAGAAATCCCAGCAGCCGCAGCCGCCCAACACTTGTCTTCAATAGATTTATCATGTCAGAGTTGACTACATTGATCAGGGTTAAAATTCCCCTTCTAAACATACCGATTGGTATGATCAGAAGGGGAATTTTAAAGAGCCAGTTCGTTCAGGCAGCGTTTTAGTTAGCGGCTGTTCCATTTCTACCCCGACAAGGTGAACGTAGCGGGCTGGTAGTAATTGGGCCTGCCCAGATTTATGACCGACGAGTACATCAAGAATTACAGCAGCAAAGACGAGCCATTTCGGTAGGAGGAAGACCTCCTCCGCATCTACGGCTTTCTGCCTGACCAAACTTATTGACAAAATGAAGCAACAACTCCTCCTCCTCTGCCAAAAATACGTTCAGCAGCGCATCGACACGGCCCGGCAAGCCATGGAAGCCGCGCAGGAATCGGCTAACTCAGAAGAGAAAAGCAGCGCGGGCGACAAGTACGAGACGGGCCGGGCCATGGCCCAGCTCGAACGCGACCGCCACGCCCAACTCCTGGCTGAAGCCCGCAAACTGGAAGGTGATCTGCTACGACTGAACATCGACAAAACCTATGAGACCGCGCAGCCGGGGAGTCTGGTCACAACCAGCCGGGGCGCATTTTTCATCAGCATCAGCGCGGGGAAACTGACCATTGACGGAGTGGATTATTTCGCGGTCTCGCCCGTATCGCCCATTGCCGCGCTGTTACTCGGCCACCGGACGGACGATACGCTCACGTTCAACAAGCTGACGTATCAGATTTTGACTATTTCCTGACCAGGCGTGTGCTACTCCCGGTTAAGGTTGACCGTTGCTAATTTTGTCGATGATCTGGTTCACATCGGCAAGCGGTAACTCAAAGGCCGCAGCAATTGTGGCCGCGCTCATGTTCAATTTGAGCATGAGCGCGGGCACCCCGTTCAATGGCCTCCCTGCGACCCTGCTCAATGCCCTGTTCGATGCCTTCGTTGATTAATCGTTGTGCGGTTGACATAGCGACAATACCCGTTTTAGCGGAGATACGCTGAGATATAGCGATTACTTCGGTCAATGAACCCGCTCTCCGCCAATCCAGGTTTGGTGAACTTTGGTATCGCGCAGTTTCTTGTTCGGTACGGTCATAATATCGCGGTCCAGCACTACAAAGTCGGCCTGTTTGCCGGGGGCAATGCTGCCGCGCAACTGATCTTCAAAGTTGGCGTAGGCTGCCCAGCGCGTCATGGCCAGCAGGGCCGACTTGCGGTCAACGGCATTCTCCATCTGGTAGCCGCCTGCCGGGAAGTTCTTTGCATCCTGCCGCGCCACTGCCGCGTGGAACCCAAACAACGGATTAGGGGCCTCGACGGGAAAATCGCTGCCAAACGCAACCAGACCATTTTGCCGCATCAAATCCCGAAAGGCATACGCACTCTTGACCCGCACCGGACCAAGCCGGTCACCCGCCCAGTACATGTCTGAGGTGGCATGGGTGGGCTGTACCGACGGAATAATCGAGTACCTATTGAACAGCTGAAAATCGTTGGGCGAGACGATCTGCGCGTGTTCGATGCGCCACCGCCGGTCGTTTTTACCGCCGAGGAGTTTGCCGTACAAATCGAGCATGAGGTGGTTTGCCGAGTCGCCGATGCAGTGCGTATTGGCCTGAAAATTAGATGCGTACAGCAACTTCGTAACACGGGCCAGTTCGTCGGAGCTGAGCAGCAGGAAGCCTTCGGTTTCGGGGCGGTCGGTGTAGGGCTGACGCAGACAGGCCCCGCGCGAACCCAACGCGCCGTCGGCATAAAGTTTAAACGACCGCACCGTGAGCCGCTCAGTCTGAAACGGGCCGCGTTTCAGGAAATAGTCCAGGTTCGGTTCACCCAGACTGACCATAGCGTAATCGCGGATTTTAAGCTGCTTTGTGCGGTGCAGGCTATCGATAAGGTTAATCTCGTCGGGGCTGATGCCCGCGTCGGAGACGGTGGTCAGGCCGAGCGCGACGCACGCTTTTTCCGCGTTTTTGAGCATC
>JBBRUB010000047.1:0-11006 GCA_038248175.1 Cytophagales bacterium
TAAACATGGGGGGTAACGCGTACACCGGCAACATTCTCCCAGACCGTAGGCGAGGTATGAATCTTGTACTGACTCAGCAGTCGGCTTTCTACCTCGGCAGGTTTCAGACCATCGATAGAAAACAGAGCTATGGCTCCGGCGAATTCGGGTTTGAGCGACGTATGCAGCCGAACGCCCGGCACATCGCGAACGCGCTCGGCCCAGTAATTTTTGAGGTAATGCAGCCGTGCAAACTTCCGGGCCGCGCCAATACTCAGGTGATGATCGACTGCCGTACCAATGGCCATTTCGGACGCAAACGAGCGGGTACCGAGCGACTCGAACTTGCGGATGTCCGGCCCGTCAGGATCGGTATTGGACAGCAACGCCCACACATCGGGGATTCTATCTTTTTTGATGTAGAGCATTCCACTGCCGAAGGGAGCGCATAGCCATTTGTGCAGGCTGGCAGCAAAATAATCGCAGCCGAGTTCGGGAATTTCATACTCGACATGCGCGAACGAATGCGCTCCGTCGGCAATGACCACGATCCCGCGTTTGTGGGCTTCGTCGGCAATCTTCCGCACCGGCAGGAGCTGGCCCGTCCAGTTGATTAAGTGGGTCACGTGTACCACTTTGGTGCGGGGCGTGAAGGCCCGAACGTACTGCTGCACAAAATAATCGTCGTTCTCCTGCGGCAGGTCTAAATTCAGGAAATTCAGCTTGATACCGTCACGTTTTTCGCGCTGTTTCCAGGCGTTGAGCATGTTGGGGTAGTCCTGGCGGGTCAGAATTACTTCATCGCCCGCTTTCAGGTTTAAGCCAAAAATGACGGTATTCAGCCCTTCAGTAGCGTTCCGGTTGATAGCAATCTCCTCCGGCGAGCAACCGGCGAGGTCGGCAAGTTTACCGCGCAGCGCTTCGCGCCCCTGATCCAGAATCCGCCACATATAATAAGACGGAGCTTCGTTGGCGTACTCGTAAAACCGGATGTGCGCATCCTGCACCACCTTCGGCTGCGGACTAACACCCCCATTGTTAAGGTTCAGCAGATTGGGCGAAACAGTGTAACCGGCTTTGACCCACGACCAAAAATCCTCATCCCGCGCCCAGGCATCGGGCGATTTCAGCGAACTGTGAGGCAGGGTCAATGCCGGCGCAGGACTGGCAGACAAAAACGCGGGCAGACTAAACGCACCGGCTACGGCGGCAGATGACTGGCTAACGAATGAACGGCGGGAAGTTGACATAGCGTTTTTGTTTGACGTTTCAGTACACTGTAATGAATGAGTGAACCGGCTTACGCCATCCCATCCGGGTCAGCCAACTCATAATTTACAACTCATAACTAAACAACCGGTGGCTCCCAGCCTTTGGCGTATTCGCGGCTCCAGAGTTTCATACCTTCTTTGTCCTTGATGTGGCCGTTTTTGGTGTCAATGTCCAGCGGCTTATTCACCCGGTATGCAATATTGGCCAGGTGGCATAGCAGCGTACTCTTCGCGCCTTCGTCGATGGGCGACGACTGTGGTTTGGCCCGGTCGCGGATTACGTCGAAGAAGTTAACCACGTGCAGGGTGGTCATGTCGCCCCCACCACCGAGGGCGGTACCGGCTTCGCTGCCGCCCGATTTGCTTTCTTTTACGAGTTTACCAGCCCGATCGTAGAGCCGATAGCCACCCCGGTCCACATAGACCGTGCCGTTGGTACCGGAAATCAGCGTACCCCGGTCGCTGCCAAAGGTTTTGTAACCGTCGCGGCTTTGGCCTACCCACTCCACAATTTTATTGCCCGGAAACCGGAACGTGGCATCCATCGTATCGTACATTTCCCAGCCGTCTTCGGCAAAATGGCGTTTGGTCGCCTGCACCTGCACATGTTCGGGATAATCCCCCTGCAACGCCCAGCGGGCCACGTCCAGCTCGTGGGTCGCGTTGTTGCCGGTTTCGGCGGTGCCGTAGTCCCAGCCGTACCAATGCCAGTTATAATTCCAGGTATCGTCGGTGTAGTCGCGCCGGGGGGCTGGCCCCTGAAACAACTCCCAGTCGAGACCATCGGGCGCGGGGGCCTTCTTCTGAAGGGGTACCTCGCCCCGGTTGTTGGCGTAAAAAGCAATGGCTTTGTACGGTGTGCCGATTGCCCCGTTGTGAATTTGCGCGATGATGTCGATGGTTTCCGGAGCCGACCGCTGCTGATTACCCATCTGCACGACCTTGTTGTATTTCTTCTGGCAGGCCACCAGAATTTCGCCTTCGCGGGGGTTGTGGCTGCACGGTTTTTCGACATACACGTGCTTGCCCGCCTGCATCGCCATCCAGGCACCCGGCGCGTGCCAGTGGTCGGGTGTGGCATTAAAAAGGGCGTCCACCTTCTTGTCGGCCAGCACCTTGCGGATGTCATTTTCCAGCTTCGGCTGGTAGTCAATAAACTTGCTCCACTTTTGGGGGGCTGACTCCCGCTGCGACTTCATCACGTCGCACAGATAAACGAGTTCAACGTTGCTGCTCTTGAGCGAAACGGGTTCGTAATACGCGCTCATGCGCCGACCCAGGCCCGCAATGGCCACGTTGAGCCGGTCATTGGCTCCGATGATTTTGGCGTAGCTCTTCGCCGAAAAGCCAGGTGCCATCCCGCCAATGGTTAGCCCGGCGGTGCCCAGGGCTGCGTGTTTGATAAATTCTCTGCGTGTGTTCATATTGCTTGTGTATGTGTGTTTAAGCGCAAAGGACGCAAAACTATTCAGTATATTTTCTTTGCGTCCTTTGCGCTTCCCTTTGCGTCTTTGTCGGTACGCCGGTGCGGGTAAATCTTAAATTTAAGCTCGTGTTGCATCCGATACGCCCCGGAAATACCCGACCGATTCGGCCAGGCCCGCCAGTGGGGTGTCCATATCTTTTTCGTATTCCAGCGCGCAGTGACCGTCGTATTTCACAGTTCTGAGCATAGATATGAAGGCCGGAATATTGATGATGCCCCGGCTCAACTGAGTGGTTTTGCCTTCCTTGGCCGCTGCCGTCACGTTTTTGAGGTGAATATCAAAAATACGGTCATGGTATTTTTTAAGATCCGCCACCGGATCATCGCCGTACCGCCGGTCGTGGCCTATGTCGAAGCACAACCCCATGCGTTTATCCAGGTTTTTAACGGCATCATACACCGATTTGGCATTGGGGAACAGGTCGATGTCTGGCCCGTGATTGTGAATAGCGTACCGAATATTGTACTCCTTCACTTTCTGCTCGATGTATGGCAGGTCAGCAACGTTGGGAATACCAACGAGCAGATTCACCCCTGCCCGTTTAGCGTAGTCGAAGGCACTATCAATTGCCTCGTGGGTTTTCATGTAGATCGGTCCCACACCGTAGCCCGTTACGTTCGCCTGTTTGAGTTGCTCATGGAAAGCCGCAATCTGGTCGGGTGTACTGGCAAAGGGCAGATGAAAGTCCTTGATACACAGGTAATTTACATCAAGTTGTTTCATCATTTCCAGAGCCGGTTCCAGCTTGAACTTCAGAAAGCTATACCCGGCAATAGCCAGTTTAAAGCGATCATTGGCAGCGGAGGGGGCAGGCTTGGGCGCGTTGGCAAGTGCGGTTACTGGTTTCGACCCTGCCAGAGCCGCTGCTACACCTGTTTTGATGAGAAAAGAACGTCGTGTTGTCATATACCCAGGGAAAGCAAACCAGATGGGGTTTCTAATCAATTGTCAACCGTCGCTCCGGTCTCTACGTGCCAATCTCAAAAACCGGCGTCTCCTTACAGCGCGAGGCAATCACAAGCTGCGTATCACCGAGATGGGGCTGGAACAGATCACTCGCAATTTGAGGAGAATTATTCTGGTGCGAGAGGTGTGCCAGCAACACATGACTCATAAACGCAGGCCGGTGCTGCACAAACAATTCCAGTGCCTGCCGATTGGATAAATGCCCCTGCCCGCCCCGAATGCGCTGTTTTAGGAAGGCCGGATACCGGCCATGTTCCAGCAGGTCTTCGTCATAATTGGCTTCCAGAAAAGCGGCATGGCATTGTTTGAAATGGTCGATGAGCCGGTTGCAGGGTTGACCAATGTCTGTAAAAATGCCTACTGTAGTTTCACCATATGTAACGGTAAAACTGTGCGGATCAGCGGCATCATGTTCTTTCAGGAATGCCCGGACGCATAGATCACCCACCCAGACCGGCTCGTCAGCCCGTAGCGGGCGGGTCGTGTTTACGTCGGTCAGGCGCGAGTGCCGCAGGGTTTCGGGCGTGATATAGACGGGCAGAAAATACTTCTTGGCCAGACCAAAGATACCCGTAATGTGGTCGCTGTGTTCGTGCGAGATAAAGATGGCTTTGACCCGGTCCATAGACAGCCCCAGCCGGTGCATCCGGGTTTCGGTTTGGCGGCACGACAGCCCGGCGTCGATCAGCACGGCGTCGGTTTGGTTGCCCACGTAATAGCAGTTGCCGTTGCTACCGGAGTTTAACGACGTAATAGATAAAGACACGGTGAGTAGGGATAAACAAAACAAATTTACCTAAAAACCAGCGATGGTATTGCATAGCCCGCATTCACGTCAATGTCATCAGCAGCAACGCCCAATGCCGACGGTAAGAAGTAAGAAGGAATCTCCTTTTCTCCGTGAATTCTCCGTTGACTCTTTGGTAAGAACCATTTCCACTATGAAAAAAACCTTCCTTCTCCTCATCATCCCCCTCATTTGCCTGACTGCTCAGGCGCAGGACGCCAATCTGCTCAGCGGCAAATACAACCCAGCACAACTCGGCCAGAAACTCATTCCACAAAGCCAGTTTACACCTTTCCCCAAACGTGACGACCGGGCGGGCTGGGCCAAAGCCGATCAGGCCATGATGCAGGCGTATCTTAAAAAAGCGGAGGGCTACATGAACTACGAATGGCCGTCTATACCAGCTACCAAGTCACTGCTGATTGTACGCACTGGCAACCGCGAACAGTTCAGCCGCATTGGCTACCAGAAACGAACCGTACTGGGTACGCTGCTGCTGGCCGAGATTTACGAGAACAAAGGCCGGTTTGTCGATCAGATCATCGACGGCGTCTGGTCTATCTGCGAGGAGTCGTGGTGGGGGGCGTCGGCGCATTTGCCGAAGACGAAAGAGATTTCAGGGCTGGTGGACGTGTCGCGCCCGTTTGTCGATTTGTTTGCCGCCGAAACCGCTACGTACCTCGCCTGGGTGGATTATTACCTCGGCGATAAATTGGACGCGGTATCGCCCCAGGTCAGAAAACGCATTTATCACGAGGTAAACAACCGGGTTTTTGAACCGCTGATGACGCAGCCGCACGGCTGGATGCAGAAGAACTCCGCCGGTCGGCCACCTAATAACTGGAACCCCTGGATCGGCTCTAACTGGCTCAACAGCGTGCTGCTGCTCGAAAAAGACGACGCCAAACGCACGGCGTCCATTTACAAACTCCTCGGCGTTCTCGACAATTTCCTGAACCCCTACCCTGCCGACGGTGGCTGCGACGAAGGGCCAAGCTACTGGGGTGCCGCTGCCGCGTCGCTGTTTGACAATGTGGCCATGCTGAACGATGCCACCAACGGCGCGTTTGACTACGTCTATGCCGACCAGAAATTCCAGAACATGGGCAAGTTCATCTACCGCGCCCAGATCAGCCCGACGTATTTCCTCAACTTCGCCGACGCCGACCCACAGCCCGGTATGGCCGCTGCTATGATTTACCGCTACGGCAAGGCCATCAACGACCCCGACATGATGCGGTTTGGCGCGTACTACCGCAAACCCGAAGATGGCGTGGTGGGCAATTTTCACTACTTCCGAAATTTCTATGCCCTGTTTATGCAGGACGAATTTCAGAAAGCCGAAGCGGGTTTGCCATTACCGAATAATGTCTGGCTACCCGATTTGCAGGTATTTGCCGCCCGCGACAAGACGGGTACTACCGACGGCTTTTACGTAGCGGCCAAAGGCGGGCATAACGACGAGAGCCACAACCATAATGACATCGGCAATTACGTGGTATATTACAACGGCCAGCCCCTGCTCATCGACGTGGGGCGCGGCACGTACACCGCCAAAACGTTCAGCAGTCAACGATACGACGTCTGGTATAATTGCTCCGATTTTCACAATGTACCCACCATCAATGACCAGACTCAGCCGCCCGGCTCTCAGTTCAAAGCCAGCAACGTAACGTATAAAGCTGACGATGCCACCGTGCAGTTTGCCCTCGACATGGCTAAAGCGTATCCCGCCGATGCGGGCGTGAGCAAGTGGCAGCGGACCGTGCGGCTAAACCGGGGCAAGGGCGTTCAGATTCAGGACGCTGTGCAACTCAGCAAAGCCAAGGCCATTACCCAGCACCTGATGACCTGCTATCCTGCCGAGGTCGGCAAACCCGGCCAGTTAGTCATTCACTACGCCCCCAACGGCAGCCCTGCCAGAGACTTTGTGGTGAACTATGACCCGAAAAAGATGCGGCCGACCATCGAAAAAGTAAAGCTCGAAACGCCCGAAGATAAAGGCATCCTGACCAAATGGGGCGACACCATCTACCGCATCAACTTTCAGGTGCTGAACCCCAAAGCGACCGACAAATTCGACTTCTCAGTGGCAGAAAAGTAGTCTGAATAACTAGCCGGGTAAAGTAGTGACGGTTTTCGATGATTTCCATCCATCCAGTGAACATCTACGGACGAATGCGCCACATACCATCAGGTTCACTACCGGTCAATCAGCCATTCGTCAATGCGACGGATAATCTCGGCGAAATCGGCGGGGCGGGTAGCGTAGTCGAGTTGGTTAACGTCGAGCGTAATCAACGGGCCTTCAGTGTAGGTCGAGATAAATTGGTCGTAGAGCCGGTTGAGGTTGCTCAGATACTCGTCGCTGATGGTTTTCTCGAAGGAGCGGCCCCGTTTTTCGATTTGTTCGCGGAGCCTGGGCAGGTCGGCACGGAGAAAGATCATGAGATCGGGCGGTTGTACCAGACTCATCATATTCTCGAACAGGCTCAGGTACGTCTGGTAATCGCGCTGACTCATGCCTCCGCTGTCGGCGAGATTTCGGGCAAAAATGGCCGCGTCTTCGTAAATGGTCCGGTCCTGCACCACCGTTCGGGGCGGCTGGTTGGGGTGCCGGGCGTTCGCTTCAGCAATGGCCGCAATTTGCTTTACCTGCGCAAACCGGCTGTTCAGGAAATAGACCTGCAGGTTGAACGCCCAGCGCGGCATGTCGTCGTAAAAATCGGCGAGGTACGGGTTTTCATCTACGGCTTCGTGCAGAATTTCCCAGCCGTAATGCCGGGCAAGCTGTTCGGCAAGGGTCGTTTTACCGGCTCCAATGTTTCCTGTAATGGCAATGTGCATGATGAATAGCCAACGGTGGTATTCGAACCGCTATTTCCTGAATATCCACTCGCGCAGATCGACCGGGGCGTCGTTGATAGCGTTGTAAAGTTCGGTATCGTCGTTGAATTGCAACTGACTTACCGGATATACTTCAATATGAACGCTGAACTCGTTTGCTTCGAACGGCCACGGATCCACGCAGAGTGATTTATCGTCGGTACGCTGGTGAATAAAGTGCCGGGTGGCATCGGGGCCTTTGCTGATTTCGAGCTGGCGGGCTTCGGGCGGTAACTCCTGGCGGCAGAGAATCAGCGAGAGGGCGTCGCACCATTGTACCAGATCGTAGGCATACATTACCTCTTTCTGAGTAGCCCCGTACCCTTTTCGCCATTTTTTCTGATTGTCCTGTTGCTGATCCAGAAATGTGTTCAGGGCTTTGTCCTGCCCCCGCATGGGTTCGTACAGAAAGGTGGCGTGGTGTGACACCATCAGGGCATTCCAGCGGCTTTTGCGCAGGGCAATATCGATCATACTGTGGCACTGGTTCACCGAATACGGCTCAAATGTCAACGGCGCACCGGCTTCGGAGAGGTGGTTGCGGCCCTCAAATGGTTGCTGACCATCGTCATGTTCGAGCAGGGCGGTCAGCGTTTCGGGCCAATACGTCGGTCGCTGACTGGTTTGCCAGTTAGTAGCAATCTGGTAGGCAAGCAATGCGTGTGCCTGCTGATGGACAATATCCCAGCCCTGGTTGGTAGGATGAACAATCATAGTAGATAGTGTGCTCGTTTGAGCAACTTAACCAGCTGATGCGGCTTTGTGTTTAGAAGCAGTTTGTGTTAGCGATCAGGACCAGAAATTGCTCATTATTTATGCCGAAACCAGCAGTCCGTGCGGTGATTCTGGTAGGCTTTAAAAACCGTGTTGACCGGTTCGCCGTGCCGGAGGTTGTTGCCAAACCGGGTACGGGCCAGGTAGTTGAAGGCGCCCATATCGCCGGTATAAGCAGTTTTATTGTGCTGGTTATACCGCTCGTGCAGGGCGCAAAGCTGCTCCAGAAGCAACTGCATGACCGAAATAGATCCGCCAATGATGCCACAGTTGAGCAGGGTGGCGTCGGCAAATCGGGCTTCAAAATCGGCGTAGTCCGCCAGTTGTTCGCGAAGGTGGGTGCCGTGCGCCTTCATCCAGTCGGTGCGCAGCGTGGTGGGTTCGTCGCCACAAAAGAGCGCGTCGGGATTACCCAGAAAGAGCGGCTCCACAAACGGGTTCCGGCTCATAACCACATCCGACACATCGGTAACGAACAGGCTGTCAACCTCGCTGGCGTGGGTCCTCAGCCAGTCGCGATAGACGAAGTAGCGAAACACGTTGGGGTTCAAGCGGGCATCGTACCCGACCCGAACACACCGGACGTATTCGTTCTCGTGAGCAACGCAGGTGGCATCAGACAGGCTATTGTGAAAAAGCAAAGCCCTGACATTCAGCCCACTGATCGACGCTGCCCAGTCCCTGACGAGCGAAAAATCATCGTTTGGCAGCTGCTGACTTCGGTTCACGTCGTAAACACCCGTGACGTGACAGGCCATGACGAGTTGTTGCATTTGGTTAGACAAACAGGGCGGACTGCTGCCGTTTCAGGACCGAACAGATACTGGTT
The DNA here is from genome assembly GCA_038248175.1 of Cytophagales bacterium. Classification (GTDB taxonomy): domain Bacteria; phylum Bacteroidota; class Bacteroidia; order Cytophagales; family Spirosomataceae; genus Spirosoma. The sequence goes on from JBBRUB010000047.1 coordinate 8,980, forward strand.
GGCATGTTTCGGTAGTAAACGTAAGTACGCAGGTCCACTTTCCTGACGCGGTACTGCCGGGCCACCTGTTCGTAGAAATAGGCATCGGCTCCATACCGATCCTCGAATTCAGTGCCGGTAAACACCTCCCGCCGACCAAACAGCGTGGCAAACAGAATACAGTCGTCCACATGGATGAGCCGGGTGGGGTCGAGCTTATCGGGCACGTAGTAATCGTCGTCAGTATCGACAATCGTATCGGTTGTGGAGGCAATGAGGTCGGCATCGGTCATCAGATCCAGACAGGCCAGCAGGTGATTGGGCTTATACTCATCGTCGGCATCGAGGATGGCGATATAGGTACCTCTACTGTTGAGCACCCCGCGCCTGATGGATTTAGACTGCCCACAATTGGCATGACGAAGATACACTATGCGGTCGTCGTGTTGCTGTACGTAGCGGAGTAACTGGTGGTGAGGGTCGTTCTGGCTGCCATCGTCAATGACAATCAGTTCAAAATCGACCATAAACTGGTTGAGAACGGAGTCGATAGCACGCTTCACCAGCGCGAAATCGGTGTTATAAACGGCCATCAGCACCGATACGGTGATGGGATTATTCATCATTTCCTATGTGCAGCCACGGTGTTGGTTGGTACGTGGCTGACTGACTGATTGGTTATCTGGCCGGATAACGCGGACGAGTTCGGTTGCGTTCGACAGGGCTGGCCGGTCTCCAGCGGTTTCAACCTGCCTACCCTCAAACGTATAGTGGTTTTGGGTTAAATTTGCGGCATGAAACCGTACCGCGTTCTTCTGTATTATAGCTACTCGCCCATCAACGACCCGGAGCAGTACCGCGATGAACACCACCGGCTGTGTCTGCGGCTGAATCTGCTGGGCCGTATCATTGTATCTCCCGAAGGTATCAACGGCACGGTATCGGGTCTGACTGCCGATTGTGACGCGTACATGGACGTACTCCGTGCCGATCCGCGTTTTGCCCATGTTAAGTTCAAGATAGACCAGTCTGACGACCACACGTTTCAGAAGCTGCATGTGCGCGTAAAGCCCGAAATTGTTCACTCCAACCTACCTGTCGATCCACTGCGGCAAACGGGTATCCACCTCGAACCGGACGCATTCCGGCAACTCAAAAACGACCCCGACGTGGTGCTGGTAGATATGCGTTCGAACTACGAACACGCCGTGGGCAAGTTCAGCGGAGCCGTGACCTTTGACATGGAAAACCTGCGCGACCTGCCCGACCACATCCATGAAATTGAACACCTGAAAGACAAAAAAATTATCACGTACTGCACGGGCGGCATCAAGTGCGAAAAAGCATCGGCTTACCTGCTCTCGCGCGGATTCGAGAACGTGTATCAGCTGCACGGCGGCATTATCAAGTACGGCCTGGAAGCCGGGGGTGAGGATTTTGAGGGGGAATGTTACGTCTTCGATAACCGCGTTTCAGTGCCGGTAAACGCCGTGAATCCTACGGTAATTTCAAGCTGTCTCCGCTGCGGCACGCCCAGCAGCCGGCTCATCAACTGCGCCAGCCCCACCTGCAACAACCACATACCCCTCTGCAAAAGCTGCGGCCACGAACACGGCGGCACCTGCACCGACGCCTGCAAAGCTGACCCCGACCTGCGCCCCTACACCGGCAGCGGCTACTACGGCAAGCAGTCTGTTGGCTACACGCCCGAACACGGATATACCAGCCGGAAGAAATGACGGATGCTGAGTGGGCTGACGCAAGCACCTTTCGCGTCAACCCATTCAGCATTCCTTACCTCGGTCTGCGGCCTCCGCCCCCGGTGGGTGCTGCGGGTTGGCCACCACCGGCATCACCACCGCCGTCGCCACCTTTTACGTCGTCATTATTGATAGACTTGCCCTGTTTGCGGGGCTGGTCTTCAAAGGAGAGTTTACCGATTTTGTAGCTGAAATTGACCCGGATGCCTGCGTTGAACAGGCTTGTTTTGCCGTTCTGGGTGAAGATGGGCGACGAGGCCTCAGAGCGAATAATGAATGGGTGATTGA
>JBBRUB010000048.1:0-10906 GCA_038248175.1 Cytophagales bacterium
ATGGGACCGTAAGCTTGTTTGTGGGCGATCTAACCCGGCCCAATGGCGTAGCTTTTTCGCCAGATGGTAAGACGGTGTATGTAGCGCAGTCGGACGGCACCAACCCGGTGGTGATGGCGTATTTGTTGCAACCAAACGGATCGGCGGGTAAAGGGCGCGTGGTGTTCGGAGCTGACGGCATGAAAAAAGCCGGGCTGACCGGTGGCTTTGACGGCATGAAGGTTGACCGCGACGGAAACCTGTGGGTTACGGGCGGACGTGGCGTACTGGTACTGTCGGCAGTGGGCGAGTTGCTGGGTCATATCAAAACCGGCGTGGCTACGTCCAACTGCGCCTGGGGCGATGACGGCAGTACGCTCTACATAACCGCCGATATGTATATCTGCCGGGTCAGGACCACCGCGAAGGGCTTTTAGTAAGGAGTGCAGAGTGATGAACGATTCGTTCATCACTCTGCACAGAATAAAAACTTACCGTTGAGGTAGTAATTTGAATCGTAGCTTGTTAAGTAGTCTATTCTCATGATAGAGAATCGTAAGTGGGTTATTATTGGGGTATTTATACTGGTTGGAATCACATATCTGGCCCGGCTGTTCTACTTGCAGGTGCTGGACGATACCTATTCGCTGGGGGCGTCGAAGAATTCAATCAAGCGGGTAATCGAGATTCCGTACCGGGGGCAGGTTTATGACCGCAACAGTCAGCTTATTGTTTATAACACACCGGTTTATGATCTGTACGTAACGCCCAAACAGGTTAGGATTCCCGATACTACGGCCTTTTGCCGGATGATGAACATCTCGCTGTCTGACTTCGACAGCATCATGGGCCTCGCCAAAAACTACTCGACCGTAAAACCCTCGCTGTTTATCAAGCAGCTTTCCAAAGAAGACTTTGCCCGTATTCAGGACGCCTTAGTCGATTATCAGGGCTTTGAGCCAATGATTAGTTCTATGCGAACGTACCCGGCCCACACCCTGTCTAATGCGCTGGGCTACGTGAGCGAGATTACCAAACGCCAGCTGGAGAACCAGGATTTGCCCTATTACCGGCAGGGTGATTACGTAGGACACAACGGACTTGAGGAGCAGTATGAGGCCCAGCTGCGCGGCAGGCGGGGCGTTAAATTCATGATGCAGAACGTGCGGGGCGTAAATAAAGGCTCGTGGAAAAACGGCGAGTTTGATACGCTGGCCGTGGCGGGGCAGAACCTCATTACGGGTATTGACGTAGAAGTGCAGCAATACGCAGATAGTCTGATGCGCAACAAAGTGGGGTCCGTGCTGGCCATTGAACCCGCCACGGGCGAAATTTTGGTATCGGTGTCAGCACCCACCTACGACCCTAACCTGCTGTCGAGCCGCCACTTCTCGAAAAATTACCGTGCCCTGATTAAGAACCCGTACAAGCCGCTTATTAACCGGCCCATTATGGCCAGCTACCGGCCCGGCTCTACGTTTAAACTCGTTCAGGCCCTCATTGCACAGCAGCAGGGGTCGTTGTTTCCGAACACGGTCTATGGCCACGGCGGTTCGCCCATGCGCTGCCACTGCCGGGGAGGTAACAACCTGCGCGGGGCCGTACAAAACTCGTGCAACCCGTATTTTTATCATGTGTTTCGGAAATTCCTGTATTTCAACGGCGATCCGAACACGTTCAAGGCGTCGGCAATTGGGCTGCGAAACTGGCACGAAATGGCCGAAAAGTTCGGTATTGCCGACCGCCTGGGCGTTGACCTGCCGAGCGAACTGAAAGGCAACCTGCCCACGGTGAAGTACTACGATAAGATTTACGGGGGCGAAAAAACCTGGAAATTCTCGAACGTTTATTCGCTCAGTATCGGCGAGGGCGAACTGCTCATCAGCCCGCTCAAACTGGCCAACCTCGCGGCTACCATAGCCAATCGGGGCTGGTATATCACGCCCCACTACATCAAAGGCTTTGGCAAGGCGGGCGTGGGTGTACCCGCCGAGTACCGCGAACGGCACGATACCGGCATCGACTACAAATATTACCTGCCCGTTATCGACGGAATGCGCGGGGCCGTAGCACACGGTACCGTAACGCCCTTGGCCAACATCAGCGGTATCGAACTGTGTGGCAAAACCGGTACTTCGCAAAACGCCAAGTTTGGCCACAAATTCGACCACTCCATTTTCATTGGCTTCGCGCCGATGAACAACCCTAAAATTGCCGTGGCGGTATTTGTCGAGAATGCGGGCTGGGGCGGTAAGGCGGCTGCGTCGGTGGCGGCTCTGGTAGCTGAGCGGTATCTGAAGCGGAAAACCGAAGCCAAAAAACTGGAAGCCCAAATTATGTCGGCCAACTATATGCCTGCCCTGAGCCGGTTGCCCGGTGCTGCCAAACCAGTTAGCCCGAAATCAGAAGGGGTAAAACCAGTTGCTCCCAAAAAAGATACGGCTGTGGCAAAACCCCTTATGACCGCCACCAAACCCAAATCCCTGACCCTTGCGACTGCGGCAAGCGGAAATTGAGCAACGTTTCGGTACCAGTTTCTATTTGCACCCGGAGAAACTGATTACTGCTAACTGGTTACTGTTAATCGAGAAATGTCTTCTTCCAACGATCCATTCGCGCAAAAAATAGACTGGCTTACGCTGGTGCTTTACTTTGGCTGCATTACCATTGGCTGGCTCAACGTCTATGCCGCCGTTTATAGTCCCGAAGACCACACCAGTCTGTTCGATCTGAACACCAATGCCGGTAAGCAACTGATGTGGATCGGCACTACGGTAATACTGGTTATCTGTATTCTGGTAATTAACCACAAGTTCTTCGATTCGTTTGCGTACGTCTTTTACGCCGTGATGATCGTGGTACTGATTGCGGTACTCTTTCTGGGGTCGAACATCAACGGGTCGCGGTCATGGTTCAAGTTCGGGGCGTTTTCTATCCAGCCCGCCGAGTTTGCCAAAGTAGCTACGGCCCTGGCCCTGGCCAAATACCTCGACGTGCCGGGCATCAACCTAAGCAAAGGCAAAGACCTGCTGTACATCGGCGGTATCATCGTTTTGCCCTGCATTCTGATTCTGGCTTCCAACGAAACGGGTTCTACGCTCGTCTTTGCCTCGTTCGTTATCATGCTCTATCGCGAAGGATTGCCCGGCTGGATTCCGGTGGTGGGAATTACAGGAGCCGCGCTGTTTATTCTCGCACTGGTGTTTCCGATGCTGTACATCTTTGCCGGTATCGTGGCGTTGTTTGGCGTCATTGTACTGCTCATGCCGCGCTATAACCGGACTACCCGCAACCTGATTGCGATGGGTGTAGTAGGCGCGGGGATGATGGTTTTGGTGACAGGTGTCGATTTCTTCGTGAATGGCGTACTGCAAAAACACCAGCGCAACCGCATCAAAGTCCTCGTCGATCCCACCATCGACCCGCTCGGTGTGGGCTGGAACGTAACGCAGGCCAAAATTGCCATCGGCTCCGGGCGGTTGCAGGGCAAGGGCTTTCTGGAAGGCACCCAAACCAAATTCGACTTCGTACCGGAGCAGAGTACCGACTTTATTTTCTGCACCATCGGCGAGGAACACGGCTTTGTGGGTAGTACAGTGGTTGTTCTGCTGTTTCTGGGTCTGCTGTCGCGGATTGTCATTCTGGCCGAGAAGCAGCGCAGTAAATTTGCGCGGGTTTATGGCTACTGCGTAGCGGGTATCCTGTTTTTCCACGTCATGGTCAACATCGGCATGACCATCGGGCTGATGCCGGTTATCGGTATTCCGCTGCCGTTTTTCAGCTATGGCGGTTCGTCGCTCTGGTCGTTTTCGATCCTGCTGTTCATCTTCCTCAAACTCGACTCCCGCCGAACCGCTTTCATGCGGAGATGAGCAATGGGTTGTTAGCAAGAAGTTTTTTCAAAATAGAGAAGTCCTGTCTCATTTTAGAACCAAGCTCGTCATAACTGCGTAACCTACAGTAGATGAATGAATAACCAAAAACTGATCAGAGTATCGAAAGCCCGAATTTCTTTTTACGAAAACCTGCTTCAAAACCATAGCAAAGACATGTATCAGGAAGACATAGATCGGTTTCTAATCCTTTTGTCTAATGCTTATAAACAATTGAGGACGTTGGAGCAGGAATCGAATGACACTGATTCAAAGACACCTTAAGCACATATCGACATGGTAGCCCAATCAATAACACTCGACAAACTGCTGGATCAAATTGCCAGTATGAACACAATCGAAGACTCAAACATAGTGCGCCAGGCAATGCAAGCTGTCAAAGTAGACTCCGAAACTGACGACTATGAACGGGTACGGTTAGCCCTGAGCAGGCGTCTGAACCAGATTATTACACAGGGCGAGAAAGAACTGGCTGATACCGACGCCACGATACGGAGGTGAGTAGATGGGGCAGTGCTTACGACTCGCGTACCAGATTGACGCCTGTAAGCAGGAAAACCAGCCCTACTACGCCCGGTACGGCGGCTTCCCAGTGGGTAATGCTGAAGCCCATTACGGGTTTGCCGTCGGAGAGAAACGCAATAAGCGCAAACAGGATAACCACGACGCCCAGAATGGTGAGCGACGCGCCAAAGAAACGCCGGAAATTGGTATTGTTTTCCATGAGGGATTAATGATAAATTTAGTCTTCGGTATCAACAGTTTTTGGGTTGCTTAGTTCGGTGAGCGACCTTACTGCGGTAAGCCCGCGCTTTTGTCCTTCGGCCACCAGAAACGGATAAGCCAGTTCCAGCAAGTTCGGTACCAGCCCGTCCAGCACGGCTTCACGAACCAGTGTTTTCAACTCGCCCACGTCCTTGCCGGGTGGTAGGCCAAAGGCTTCCATAATCAGCTCGCCCGTGATGACCGGCTGGAAATTACGCAGCTTGTCGCGTTCTTCTAGATCGTGCAGTTTGCGCTCCACCTTATCGAAGTTGCGCAGGTGTTTTTGCACTTTTTCGTAATTCTTGGAGGTGATGTCGGCGCGGCACAGGGCCATCAGCCCGTCGAGGTCATTGCCCGCGTCGAACAGCAACCGGCGCAGGGCCGAGTCGGTAATCTGCTCTTTGGTGAGGGCAATGGGGCGTAAATGCAGCCGAACCAGCGTCTGCACGAACTTCATATGCTCGTTGAGCGGTAGTTTAAGTTGCTTGAAAATACGCGGCACCCAGCGGGCACCGAGGTCTTCGTGGCCGTGAAATGTCCAGCCTACTTTCTGATCAAACCGTTTGGTGGCGGGCTTGGCAATGTCGTGCAGCAGGGCCGCCCAGCGCAACCAAAGTTCGTTTTCGGGCGATACGGCGGCTTTGTTGGTGCGGTTGGCTGCGTTGTCCAGCACTTGCAGGGTGTGGTAAAAATTGTCTTTGTGTCCCTTTCCCTCCACGGTTTCCACGCCTTTGAGCGCGATCAGTTCGGGAAAAATCCGCTCCAGTAACCCGGCATGATACAGCAGCTTGAAGCCATACGATGGCGTTTCTGACAGCACGATTTTGTTTAGCTCATCCGTAATCCGCTCCTGCGACACGATACTGATGCGCTCGTTCATACGCACGATGGCATCGAACGTATCCGGCTCAATGTCGAAGTTAAGCTGACTGGCAAAACGCACGGCCCGCATCATCCGTAGCGGATCGTCGGAGAACGTAACGTCGGGACCGAGTGGTGTACGGATAATCTTGCGCTTGAGATCGGTCAGCCCGTCGAACGGGTCGATGAGGTCGCCGAAATGGGCTTCGGACAGGCTGATGCTCATGGCATTGATCGTGAAATCGCGCCGGTTCTGATCGTCTTCGAGTGTGCCGTCTTCCACCACCGGCTTCCGCGAATTGCTGCGGTACGATTCTTTGCGGGCACCCACAAACTCGATACCGTAGCCGGTTGACGTAGCTGGCAAAGCCGCCGTGCCAAAGTTAGCATACACCGACACGGGAACGTTCATAGCCCGGCCCACGGCTTCGGCCAGCGCAATGCCACTACCAACGCATACTATGTCGATGTCTTTGGATGGTCGGCCCAGCACCAGATCGCGCACGAAGCCGCCAATAACGTAGGCCGGTACGCCCAGTGCGTCGGCCTGTTGGGCAATAATCCCGAAAATCGGGTTTTTATGAAGAGTCTCGCTAAAATTCATTTTCTGATGAAGGACACGTCGCCATCCGTACCCAGCCGCATAATGCGCCCCCATTTGGGCATACCGGGCAGCGTACCGAACCGCTCCGTCACTAACACGTCAACGGCAGGGGGTTGTTTCAGCGACTCCAGCGGCAAGACCAGCAACGCCCGCCCAAAACTGCCAATGAGCCGCTGCACATCGTCGGCCAACGCCCGCCGAACGGCGAGGGTCGGGTGGTCATCCAGCAGAGCTGTCGCCACGTTTTTGCCCTGATCATAGACCACGGTAAGCGGGTTTTCGGCAAACTCGACCAGATCATACGCTACGTCGGGCAGTTTGGCAACGTACATAACCAGTTGATTGGCATCCTTAATCAGGACAGTAACCAGCTGATAGGGTGACAAAAACTCCCGTAGGGTGAGCAACTGCGCTACGGCGGCTTCGTTGGTGGGGTCGGCGGCAACGGACCAGCCGGTTTCGTCGGCCAGTGCAATGAGTTTGCCCTGCCGAAGCTGATACGCTGTATCGCGAATGGATGCGGTCATACCGCAAAGATAGCGGGGAGTTTTTTAACACAGAGAAACGGAGGGTCTCACAGAGGAAACAGAGTTTCTTGGACGAAATAACTCACTCTGTTTCCTCTGTGAGACCCTCCCTTTCCTCTGTGTTAAAATGAACCTTAAGAATATAGCTTCTTAATCACCTCCTGCTGGGTTTTTACGAAGCGGGCGCGGTCGGCGGGCTGGCTCAGGAGGGTGTCGGGTGGGTAAATACTGGTTTGGGCGTAGGTTTGAGCGTATAGTTCGGTGCGCTGCCGGGCCAGCAGATTGACCAGTGCGGGCCGTTGCCGAAACTCGCGCAGGGCCGCCAGGTCAATATCGGCGGTGGCGGCTATACTCTCACCCTGTGCGGCTTCGGCCAGAATAATGCCTTTGGGGTCGATGATTTTGGAGCCACCGTCGTAGGTGCTGACCGGCACGGGGCTGCCCACCATACCAGCCGAGTTGGCCGACACTACGTAGGCCATGTTCTCGATGGCCCGCGCCTGTTTGGCAATACCTTTCTGCGGAACGGGGCTGTTTACTTCCGAGGTAGAATGCAGGAGAATTTCGGCCCCGCGCATGGCCAGACAGCGGGTTACTTCGGGAAACAGAATCTCTTCCGATGCCACACACGCCAGCGTGCCGATGTTGGTTTTGGCCACCGAAAACAGCGAATCGTAGCCATATGCATCAAGGTACAACTCCCAGACATCGTGGGGCGTGGGCGTGTACATGGCGTTAAGCCGCCGGTGCCGCAGCAAGACGTCGCCACTGGGACCGATGATAAAACTGGTCTGGAAATACAGTTCGGGAAAGAACGGATCCTGCTCGTAGGCGTTGCCGGAAAAGTAAATCTGCTGCCGCTGCACCATCGCGCTGATGGCTTCGTAAACAGGCCCGTCGATCTCAAGCGCGGCTTTTTCGCGCCATTGCTCGGTGGTTTCCATCAGGGGTGGGCCGGTCAGAAAATGCTCCGGCACCACGTACAGCAACGTGTCTTTGCCGAGGAGGGTAAGCGAGGCTTCAATCTGTTTTTCGATTCGGGCGATGCTGGCGAGCATCATGGTTTCGGCTTCGTCGCGGGTGGTGCAACTGTTTACGGACTGGCAGGTTAACTGAAGGGCAAGGGCTTTATAGGACATAAGGGTGTATGAATGTAAATCGGAACGCCGAAGCATTCGGAACGCCGAAGCGTGGCAAAATACGGGGTTTAGACGATAAAGTCGTCGTCTGGTTGCCCAAACACGCCGAAACCCGCTGTGAGGGCGGGCTTCGGCGTGTTTGGGCAGTTCGTGAATTGATCGTACAGCTAACTCAGCGTCAGCATGATGGCTTTGTCGCTGACCGATGTGGCTCCGGTGCCGGGTGCCACCGACTGTGCTTTCACTTTGCCATGCCCCTCGATGGAGACGCGGAAGCCCCGGTTTTCGAGCAGGAAGAGTGCGTCGCGCAGGGGCAGGCCGCGCACGTCGGGCACCTGATCGGGGCGCGTCGGGCGTGATTTCCAGCGGCCACTACCTGTTTTCTCTACCCAGCCTTCGGTACTCGGTTCGCTCTGAACGCGCAGGGCAGAGCTGATTGTATGGATGTCGTCGGCGTAGCCCGCCATCAGGCCCGTTTTCGGGTTTTCGGCGTTTTGCCCCGCCCGGATGGGGGCGTGCATTCGGATGTCATAGGCCACGATACGGTCGGCTACCTGCCGGAAAATAGGCGCGGCTACGGCCCCGGCATACAGCGAGTTGATGTTGTCGCCCTGCGGACTGTCAACCACCGTAATCATGCTGTACTTGGGGTTATTAGCCGGAAAATACCCAATGAACGACGTATAGTAGGTGCCGACTTTATACTTACCGTTCACGACTTTCTGGGCCGTGCCGGTTTTGCCCGCAATGGCGTAGTGTGGGTTGTCGATGTGTTTGGCTGTGCCGCGCTGCACCACGCCCCGCAGAAGTTCCCGCGCCTGCCGGGCCGTTTCGGGCGAGCAGATGCGTTCGGGGGCTATGTACGGTACGTTGTCCTGCTTCACCTCGTCGGCCAGTTTTACCTGCCGCACAATGGTAGGCCGCACCCACTGCCCGTTGTTGGCCACGGCGTTATAAAAAGCCAGCATTTGCAGGGGTGTGATCTGCATCTCGTAGCCGTAAGACATGGACGTGAGCGATACCTTGCTCCAGCCTTTCATGTCGGGGTTACGCACGACCGGCACGGCTTCGCCCTTCATATGGATGCCGGTGGGTTCGGTCAGGTGAAACCGGCGCAGGTAATTGCAGTATAGATCGGGGCGTTTGTAAAAATAACTGCGCATGAGCAGGTGCGTACCTACGTTCGACGATTTCTCGAACACCTGCCGCGCCGTTAGCGTACCCATGCCTCCGTGGTGGGCGTCGTTAATGGCCAGCCCGTTGTAGCGCATCGACCCGCCCCCCGTATGCACCGGCTGGTTGAGCGAAATGGCCTTCTCCTCCAGCAGGGCCATCATGGTAGCCAGCTTAAATGTAGAACCGGGGTCGGTGCGGCCTGCCAGCGCGTGATTGAGGGTTTCGGTATAACTGCCGTTTCGGATTCGGGTCAGGTTAGCCATCGCCCTGATTTCGCCGGTGGCCACTTCCATTACAATGACGCAGCCTTTGGCCGCACTGTATTTTCCGAGGGTCTGGCGCAGCGACGACTCGGCCATGTCCTGGTAGTTGACGTCGATGGTTGTGTACAGATCCATACCCGGTTCGGGCCGCAGGTCGGGGCCACTGCTTACGGGTTTACGCACCCCACCCGATAACACCTCAACCAGCCCGAAGCCATCTTTACCCGCCAGATCGCGCTGGAAGCTGGCTTCGAGGCCAATCAGACCCCGCCCGGTTTTGGCGTCTAAGTTGCCAATAGTCCGCCCGGCCATTGATCCAAACGGGTGATACCGCTCGTAATGAGGGCGTAGCACGCCACCCCGGGCTGCCACCTTTGGCGAGGAGCGAAAAAACGGCCATTTCAGCATTTCCTGCCGCTCTTCAAACGTAATCCGTCGCCGGTTAAGCAAGACATACCGGCGTTTACGGGCGCGGGCATCGCGCACGAGGTCGGTATAGTCGCGGGCGGAGCGGTCCTTATAAATGCGGGCCAGCAGAACACCGAGCGAGTCAACTTTCTGGTTGAAGTAGTCCGGCTTAGCCTGCGTGGGGTCCAGGCCAACGACGTAAGTTGGCAGGGAGGTGGCCAGCAAACTGCCATCGGTAGCGTAGATGTTACCCCGCATGGCCCGAACCGTATCGGGTTTGATGATGGTCTCTGCCACCCGGTCGCGCCAGAGCTTGCCTTTAAATGTCTGAAAATACTGGACATAGGCCAGGCGTACCATAATGGCTAACGCCAGCACCACCACCAAGTAATAAATATGATTGGCCCGTGCAATGATGTCCTGCTTGATATTGCTTGTTTTATTGCTGTTCATGGATTTTGACAACAAGTTTATGGGGGGGAGTTAGACTGCTATCGGTCAGGCCGAGGGCGGCCACGCGCTTGCTAAGCTCAGACTGACGGCCACTGCGGTTGTAGTCGGCCTGCAGCACGGTAGCCTGCGAGCGGAGTTCATCGACCTGCGTTTTGGTCCGCTGAATACGCCGGACCAGCCGCTCGGCATTGTGGTTCAGGCCAATGTAAACAACCAGCAATCCGGCTACCCACAAAATACGGTCGATGTGGCGAATGGGCCAGGCGTTGTCTTCGCCAAAGAGCCGGTCCAGCCCGATAAAATCGTTGAGCCACGAGGCCAGTCTAAGTTGCCGACGCGGTTTTCTCTCCTTCACCGGCTTGATTCTTGGCGAAACGGGGACGGGTTCGGGTCGCCGAAAGGTGTTCTTAGCCATGATGTGGGAATGGGTTAGTCTGCTTAGACAAAGTAACGAAAACTCTGTGGCTTATTCAGGCGGAAATTAGCCTTAGTAGCCAGCGGTATCTCCTGACTTCAACTGTTGCCAGTATCCATTTTCAGCCATGTCATCTTTTAACTTAATTTGAAGATTATTTCCTCTTTCTTCACCCTTCGGTAAACGTACTTTAAGTATTAATACTAACGTCCAGTAAATTCTCTAACGTAAATAGTATAATATAAAAAATTTATCTTGCTATAGTGAAGAGCAGGTGTATATTTCGGACAATAACCATTTAACCTCACGCAAACAATGAAAACTACAATTTTGCGCCCCCCCCCCCCCCCGGGGGTGGGGTTGGGGGGGGGGTGTGGGGGGTTGGGGGCCGGGGGGGAGTGGGGGAGGGGGAGCCGGGGGGGG
>JBBRUB010000049.1:0-10809 GCA_038248175.1 Cytophagales bacterium
AATCACGGTCAGATCCGTTAGCGATCCATCGGGTGTGGGTACACGCATGGCGTTACCATCCAGTTTTCCTTTGAGTTGAGGAAGTACCAGACCCACTGCTTTTGCGGCACCTGTGGATGTTGGCACGATGGATAATGCTGCCGCACGTGCCCTTCTAAGGTCAGAGTGCGGAGCGTCCTGTAGGTTTTGGTCAGCCGTGTAGGCATGGATTGTGGTCATGTACCCTTTCTCAATGCCAAATAAGTCGTCGAGTACCTTAGCCATAGGTGCCAGGCAATTGGTCGTACATGAGGCATTTGAAATGATCGTTTCCTCGCCTGTTAGTGTGTCATCATTTACGCCTAAGACTACGGTTGGAATATCACCTTTAGCAGGAGCGGAGATCACTACTTTTTTAGAACCTGCCTGTAAGTGCATACCTGCTCCATCCTTATCGACGAAATGGCCTGTCGATTCGAGAACTACATCAATGTTCAACTCTTTCCAGGGCAGCTTTCTTGGATCGCGTTCTGCATAAGCATGAATCGTTTTCCCATTGACAGAGATGCTGCTATCGTCAGATGCTACTGTGCCATCGAACCGTCCATGTATCGAATCGTACTTGAGTAGATGAGCAAGTGTTGCGTTGTCAGTAAGATCATTGATAGCAACTATCTCAACGTTGTCCTTTTTCAGAAGTTGTCTGAAAGATAGTCTTCCTATACGGCCAAAACCGTTAATGGCAACTCGAATTTTAGTCATGGATTTTAATAGGTTTGTTTCCGGGTCAAATATACTGATTATATAGAAGTCAGGAACGAGAAGGCCTTAGTAATTAAACTCTTTAGCATTTTTACTTCAATCTAAAATTTAGTAATTAAGGAGTATAAACGCCGTTTTATTAGTAAATCCCTACACTTTTACTACTTAGAATGGCCTTTCAACCCTATAATACTAACATAAATAGTATATTTGCTTGTTTTACTAATTTTTAGCAGTTATATTACTAATAATAGGGTGTATTTTTAGTAGAAGCTTGGTCTGTTTATGGTCCGGCTGGAAGAGGAGGGGAGGAATTCAATGAGAGGTACTGATGTAGGTCGTAAACAACCAAAAGGTGGAAACCTTATCAGGCATTATCTTCGTTAGTTTGGTATAAGCCGCCCATAAATTATCACGAACATACTCTGCACTTTTCAGTCTAATGCTCGGCAAGTATGAGGTACATTCTTTCGCTTGCTGATAAAAAAGTGCTAAACAAAAACACATCACCACATGTGACATAAAGGGGATCAAATAGATGTGTGTATAAACTCAGAAGCACACCTAATTGATATTACAGCAACGGTTAAAAAATCGGACTTTATAAAATTGTAAGACAGGGCTTTCCTATGAAAAGATACACCATCCTAAAAGCTTCATAGGAACGACATATGAGCTAAATATATCGTTCCTACGGAGTCCTTTGCTACTGTAGCCCCAGTTCTACAGGAATTACATGCCTACAACATTTTTGTAAAAAAGCCCTGCGGTACTTATATGTGCATCACGCGAGACCAATGGCGGTGGAATAAATGGACAGCAGGGAGACCAATATCATTCTGGTTTTTCGATAACCAAGTGCAATAATCTCTGTCATCTACGATGGAGAAGGTACGATATATTTTAATTGTAATGGTACGTACTATACTTTTGGTGAATAGTCAAGTTATATAAGTACATCATACTATCATGACCAAATATTCTTCGGCACAACCAATAAGGTACTTATTTTTAATACTGATTATCAGTTAGTTAAGTTAATTATTTTCAACCTTTACTTTAACATAATGCGAGTTATTATCGAACAGATTTGGGACGACAAAACGTTGCTTGACAATCCAAAAAATCTGACCGCAGTTCAGAATGTGATTGATCAATTGGATAGGGGAGAGTTAAGAGTGGCCCAGGCAATAAATGACAAATCAGGAAAATGGGTGGTTAATGACTGGGTGAAAAAGGCCATTCTTCTGTACTTCGTAAGCCAGAAAATGCAGCCCAGTCATTCTGGTATTTTTGACTACAATGACAAAATACCTTTGAAAACAAAGTATGACAAGCAATCAGTTCGGGTAGTACCGCCTGCTGTGGCCAGGTATGGATCTTATCTGGCACCGGGGGTCATACTTATGCCCTCCTACGTAAACATTGGTGCCCATGTAGGCGAACGAACCATGATTGATACGTGGGCAACGGTAGGTAGTTGCGCCCAAATTGGTAAGGATGTGCATATAAGTGGGGGAGTAGGAATAGGTGGCGTTCTGGAACCACCCCAAGCTGCTCCTGTCATAATTGAAGATGGCTGCTTTATAGGTTCTCGTTGTATCGTTGTTGAAGGAGCAAGGATAGGGCAACGAGCCGTTTTAGGAGCCGGTGTAACAATAACTGGATCATCAAAGATCATTGACGTTACAACTACAGACCGTAAAGAATATGTCGGCTATATTCCTGCTAACTCAGTAGTAATACCGGGCAGCTATGCTAAGCAGTTTCCAGCAGGGGAGTTTTACGTACCCTGCGCTATTATTATAGGCCAGCGTAAAACGTCGACTGATTTAAAGACTTCTCTCAATGAGGCACTACGCGAGAATAGTGTAACGGTATAATGGCGTGAACTTCAACAATTCACTTATGTAATAATCAACAGAATATTACATAAGTGAATTGTTGAATTGTAAATCAACTATAATGTCAAATATTGATTTATATATGGCTCACATATAGAGCGTCTGATTTATATTTGTGCCACACAATACACCAAAGTACACACATGACTATAAATGACAAAATTAAACAGATATTAATCGAACGTAATTTCACCCCATCGTACTTTGCCGATGAGATTGGTGTGCAGCGTTCCAGCATCTCACACATACTTTCAGGCCGAAACAGACCGAGTTTCGACATTATACAGAAGATTATCCGCCGTTTTCCCGAACTGGGCTACGAATGGATAATGGAGGAAGACACACAATATACACAGCCACAATCGGCCAATCGATACACAAGTCCGGCAAGTCCGACAACAGGCAGCGTTAAAACCCAGGATTTTTCTGATTCGCGTTCTTTAGCAGCAAATACAAACGGGTCGTTTCGGAATACACGTCAGGAGATTCAGGCCGATGATACTATGAGTTCAACCTCTGACTTATCGACTATTCGGAAAATAGAACGCATTCTTATGTTTTATGACGATGGCTCATTTCGGGAGTATAAGCCTGTTTGAGGATTACATCAAACAGGAAAACAATCTAATACGCGTACCTCGTACCGGTAAAACTCGCTGATAAGAGTACATAGAAGGAATTTGCTTAATCCCTTCTATGTCAATGTTTTACTGTTCCACGTGGATAAGTTGTGGAAAGCACCTTATTTTATTCACAATCATCTATATAAAACAACCTCTGAAAAGTATTTCATAGCAGTTCAATTTGTTATATAATTTACATTATGTTAAGTAGTGTGTAAGTTCAATAGGGTGAGTCCTACAACTCACCCTATTGAACTTACCTATTTATTTCACAGGCTCAACACAAACTACCTTTCTACCCTCATACTGTTTCAAAACGTTTTCCAGGTTTGTCAGGTTATCCATAAGATCTACCTCCTCCCTAACCGCTTTAGCCCTGTTAAAGTAGGGTAATGCCTGTTTGAACTTACCGCAAACCTGTCCATCTACATCCTTGCCACGCTTACTGTATTCAGCCATATCCATTCTATCGACATCCCGCTTCATCTCCACAGCCTGGTTGAAGTAGTAAACTCCAAGATTATAGTTGGCGTCGTAGTTGTTTGGGTCCACAGTTAAAGCCTTACTGTAATACTCAATGGCCATTTTACTGTCCTGATCCACCTTCTGCTTCAGATCAGCCATTTGCTGTTGCGAACTCTTGGCTGACGAGGCACTGGCTTCCGCCAACTTAACCTCTTCTTCCAGTCTCGCAACTTCTGCCTTCTGCTCTTTCAACTTCGTCTGTACATCAGCGAGTTGTCTCTTTAGATCAGCCTTGGGACTTTTCTTAATCAGGCCCGACAGGCGAGTTACTTCACCACTATACGTTTGAAGCAGGTCTTTGGCTTCAGCAAGCTGTTTACCTGCTAACTCCCCTTTTCTGTCTCCACCATCCATCTTACGGAGCGAATCGAGTGATACACGAGCAGCATTATCGTACAAAATACCAAGGTTTACCAGATTTTGTACATTATCTGGTTCTCTCTCAACCATCTTCTTCATTCCGGCAATGGCATCATCCATCCGGTTAGATGCCAGCATGATATTGATGCGTTCGTTGGCTAAATCCTTGTTCTTAGGGTCAAGGGCAATACCCTTATCCAGCGTAGCCAGTGCCTTGTCGATGTCTTTATCGGACCGGTACAGCATTGCCAGTGAGCCATAGATTGTAACATCTTGTCCACCCGCCGTAATGTATTTCTCCAGTTGGTTCTTGGCAACGTCGTTATCCTTGATCTGCTGTGCGGCAATTGCCGTGTAGAGTGGTGCGAGCGTATCTTTCGTGTTGATCTCACCCGCTATGCTCATCGACTTGATAGCATCGGCATAGTTTTTATTCTGGAATTTGGCAACGCCCTGCTGCATAAAGGCAGCGTACATAGCCTGACCCGTCAGAGCCTCCTGTGCTTCTTTGGCTAAACGCCCCGGATCACCCTTTTTGGTTTTGTCCAGTTCAAGAACTTTATTATAAGCCTCGCGGGCTTTGGTGGCAGCCGCCGAATCGATTCGGATATATTGACCGGCAATATTCTGGTAAGTCTTGGCCCTATCCATCCAGGTACTGGCTTTAGAACCCACCTTTGCGTCGGTGATGTCCTTGTCGCTTTTGTCTTTGTCCTTTGTCAGGGCTTCTATGTTTGCTTTTTCAAGCACGTCATTTGCCCCTGCCGCCTGCTGGGCCTGCGCGTGCGTACCAAACGCAAGTAAACAGGCGACCGCTAAATAGGTTGGTTTCATATGTAAAATGGGATTGTTTGTTTGGTTAATCCAACGAAATTAAGAAATCAATTTGTATAAGCCTGAACCATTGGCAAATGTTTGAGCCTCCAGACCCGGCACCAACGCGCCGGAACCGGAGGCTCAACAGGTAATTGACTCTATCTACTCAATCATTATTCAACTGCAGTCTCATCGGCGATAACCTCCTCCCCTTCTTCCCGCTTAATTTTCGTAACTGAAGAGATACTGTCACCATCGCCAAGTGTAATTAATCGAACGCCCTGAGTGTTCCGACCAATGACACTTATTTTGGCAACTGGAGTACGGATAGCGATACCGGACTTATTGATAATCATCAGATCATCCTCATCAGCCACGTCAAGAATAGCGACAAGCCGCCCTACTTTCTCGGTTACTTTCAACGTGCCGACGCCTTTTGCCCCACGATTGGTGACGCGATAATCCTCAATATCAGACCGTTTGCCGTAGCCTTTTTCCGATAGAACCAGCAACTGAACGGTGGGAGAATCAATACACACCATGCCCACAACGTGATCGCTGCTGTTGTTCTCGTCGAGGGAAATACCACGTACTCCAGCGGCTGTCCGGCCCATAGACCGCACGCGTGTTTCGTGGAACCGGACAGCTTTACCCGCACTTGACGCGATAACAAGGTCGTTATTACCATTGGTCATGCAAACACCAGTCAACTGATCGCCCTCATCAATGGTAATGGCAATGATACCGGCCTGACGGGGTCGCGAGAACGCTTCAAGCATCGTTTTCTTGATTGTTCCGTGCCGGGTACACATCACAATATAATTATTATTGATGTAGTCCTCATTTTTCAGGTCAGATACGTTGATAACCGCTCGAACACTATCGTCCGATTCGATATTGATAAAGTTGGCCAGGGGCCGACCCTTCGCCGTGCGTGAGCCTTCGGGCAACTGATGCACGGGTAACCAGAACATGCGCCCCTTCTGCGTAAACGCCAGCAGGGTATTGTGCATGGTAGCGGTAAAGAGGTGTTCCGTGAAATCTTCCTCCTTCGAACCAGCCGCCTTCGACCCTACCCCACCCCGACCCTGCGAGCGGTATTCCGTCGTGGGCGTTCGCTTGATATAGCCTTCATGCGAGATGGTAATAACCATGTCTTTATCTTCAATCAGCGAGAGATCACTGATATTACCATCGCCAACGGGGTTAATCTGGGTACGGCGTTCGTCGCCGTAGCGGGCGCGGATGTCGGTCAGCTCCTCACGGATTACATCACGTTTCCGGTCTTCGCTGGCCAAAATTTCCCGGTAGCCGTTGATCTCGGTCATCAATTCATCAAACTCCGCCTGAAGTTTGTCGCGTTCCAGTCCGGTAAGCCGCTGCAGGCGCATTTCCAGGATGGCTTTCGCCTGCACATCAGACAACGCAAACTGCTGCATCAGACCCGTGCGGGCAATCTCGGCGTCACGCGAGGACCGGATCAGGTTAATAACGGCGTCGATGTTATCGAGTGCAATCAGCAGACCTTCAAGGATGTGTGCCCGCTTTTCAGCTTCGCGAAGCTCGTACTGCGTCCGACGGGTGACTACGTCAAAACGGTGTTCGACGTAATACTTCATCATATCTTTCAGATTCAGTATCATCGGACGCCCTTTCACGAGCGCAACGTTATTGATGCTGAAAGACGATTGCAGGGACGTGTGTTTATACAGATTGTTCAACACGACATTGGCAATGGCATCCCGGCGCAGGTCATAGACCACCCGCAGACCATCGCGGTCCGACTCGTCGCGAAACGCTACGATACCCTCGATCCGCTTGTCATTGATGAGTTCGGCAGTTTTTTCGAGCATCATTGACTTATTCACCATGTACGGAATGTCCGTAACGATGATCTGGGTCTTGCCCTTGTTCTCCTCAATGGTAGCGTTAGCCCGCATCACTACGCGGCCACGGCCCGTATGGAACGCCGACTTCACCCCTTCCATGCCGTAAATCGTGGCTCCTGTTGGAAAGTCAGGGGCTTTGACAAACTGCATCAGTTCGTCAATCGTGATATCGTTATTGTCAAGATACGCCAGAATACCATCCACTACCTCGGTCAGGTTGTGGGGGGCCATGTTAGTAGCCATACCCACCGCAATACCCGACGAACCGTTGAGCAACAGGTTGGGCAACTTAGCCGGCATCACACTCGGCTCTTCGAGCGAATCGTCGAAGTTAGGCTGAAAATCAACCGTTTCTTTGTAGATGTCACCCAGGATTTCGTCAGCAATCCGCTTCAGGCGGGCTTCGGTATAACGCATGGCTGCCGGTGAGTCGCCATCGATAGAACCGAAGTTGCCCTGCCCATCCACGAGCGGATAGCGCAAAGACCAGTCCTGCGCCATACGGACCATCGTGTCATACACCGACGAATCGCCGTGGGGGTGGTATTTACCGAGTACCTCGCCAACGATACGAGCCGATTTCTTGTGGGGCTTATTGTAGTTAACCCCCAGTTCAGCCATACCGAAGAGTACCCGGCGGTGTACCGGCTTCAGTCCGTCGCGTACGTCGGGCAGGGCGCGGGAGATAATAACCGACATCGAGTAATCGATGTAAGCACCGCGCATTTCGTCTTCAATGTTAATGGGAATGATGTTACTGGGAGTTTCGAGGTCGGGATTTTCGTCCGCCATGTCTAATAGGGATTTCGCAGAAAATTACTATTCCGAGTCGCAGCATTTTTATATGCCGGGATATAGAAAAATATACACTTTTTTTATCTAAAAACAGCTAAACGCGCCTACAAACGACTGTGAGCGGCCTATACGTTCGTATTCAACAGGGCAATGAAGTAAAACAATACGGTCCAACTACCATTTCATATTCCATATCTAATACTATTCTATTACAACTATAACACACTAATTCTCCCCTGCCCAGTTCCTATCCGGGCAGGTCTATACGCTGTCAATGAAAGAGGAAACACCCAATAAAAACACATGGTCCGCCAGACTTTCCGGTAGGGTATTCCTGCTACTGCCGTATCTGGTCAACCACGAGGATAGACTCCAGATCGGCGGGGGAATAGTTAACGCTTTTCAAGGTCTTGCGGTCGGTGTCACGGTAAACCAGATACATCCCGTCTGACTCTACAAAGTGGCAGGCCACCCCTTTAGTTGTGTATTGGACTACAGTCGCTTCAGCTTCGGCCACAGTAGCGCAGGCTTTACTCATATTGGATCGCTGCACTTCGGAAAAAAGCGCGTTGAAACTCTTGCCCAGACCAAACTCCAATACGGCTCCGCTCAGGACATATTGCAAGTCGCAGAGTGCATCAGCCACGGCCACAAGGTCATTGGCAGCAATGGCGTCACGGAGTTCGTCCAGCTCTTCGGCCAGCAGCGACACCCGCAAGTCACAGCGGGCAGATGTTGGAATTTGGGGCGTATCAAGTACGGGTGCGTGAAACGTATGGTGAAACTCAGCCACCTGGTTCAGCGAGTCGGGGGTTTGCATAGTGAATGAAGAGTGAAGAACAAAGAGCGAATAACGGGCTGGCGCATCAATAGCATTCATGCGCCAGCCCGTTATTCACTCTTCGCTCATCACTCTTCGTTAAAGAGTTATTCTTCCTCTCCACTGCTGAATGAACACAGCGTGGTGTCTAATTTTAGTGTGTCGACCTTATAGTCGCGGATGAAATCCTCGATAACAGCATCAGTAATTTCCTCTTCATTCAGGCAAATATCAAGCGCGACGCCATAGTCAGATTCCTCATCTACATCGACGTGTTCCTGCACTTTTACAGTTTCGGTTTCTTCGATTTCTTCGATGATTTCGGCCAGAGCAGTTTCAGCTTCCTCTTCCATTTCATCCGAAATACTGTATCCGGCTTCCCGGTCTTCGGGCGGTACATACTCCGGAAAGGACTTACGCACCTGCTCCACGGCCATTTCATAGACCAGACTACTGTGATGCAACCGCAACGTATAGACCAGTGCGTCAAAGATTACTTCCTGTTGCTGATACACGCCCGGAAACTGAATATGGACGCACTCGCCCGATTCAAGCACATCAAGGTCGTCATCCTCCACATAGACAAACGATTTACCTTCCTGTCGGCATTCGTCTTTAAGCGCGTTTATTTCCTGGGGGTCATACCCCTCATTTTTGAAGTTAGCCATACCACAAAAGTAAGTTTTTTAGCGAAGAATGAAGAGCGAAGAACGGACCAACGCAATCAGTGTGGATGCAACACTGAATTGATCTCTGCCATTTTTAGCGAGAAAAAGCCCAGATACTCACGTAGCCGGGCTTTTTTTATACTGAAAAATCAACCTCTCAGGCTATTTCTATCAGTTCTGCCGATTTTACGGTTGTGATGATCACGGCGGCTACCTTATACGGGTCAGCTGCTGAGTTGGGCCGACGGTCTTCGAGCCAGCCTTTCCAGCCGCGCTCTACCGTAGCAATTGGAATACGGATCGACGCACCCCGGTCCGAAATACCGTACGAGAACTGATGGATCGACTGGGTTTCGTGCTTACCCGTCAGGCGCATGTCGTTATCTGCTCCATACACATCAATGTGTGCTTTGATAATATCTGCTGGACCAAATGCCTGACAGATAGTGTCGTAAGTGCCTTTGTCTCCTGCTGTACGCAGCGCCGTATTCGAGAAATTGGCGTGCATGCCCGACCCATTCCAGTCGGTATCGCCGAGGGGCTTGCAGTGCCAGTTGATAGATAGGTTGTACTTTTCGCCAATGCGTTCCAGCAAATAACGGGCTACCCAAATCTGGTCACCGGCTTCATGAGCCCCCTTGGCAAAAATCTGAAACTCCCACTGCCCCGTAGCTACCTCGGCGTTGATACCTTCTACATTCAAGCCTGCTTCAAGACATACATCCAGATGCTCCTCTACGATGGCGCGTCCGTATGCGTTCTGCGCGCCAACCGAGCAGTAGTATGGTCCCTGCGGGCGGGCGGGGAAACCTTCGGCGGGAAAACCCAGGGGTTTGTCGATAGCCATATCCCAAAGAAAATACTCCTGCTCGAAACCAAACCAGAAATCATTGTCATCGTCCTTGATCGTGGCGCGTCCGTTGCTCTCGTGCGGAGTGCCGTCAGCGTTGAGCACTTCGCACATGACGAGGTAACCGTCTTTGCGTTGTGGGTCTGTGCAAATAAATACCGGCTTCAGCAAACAGTCCGACGAGCCGCCCTCGGCCTGCTCAGTCGATGAGCCATCGAACGACCACATGGGGCAGTCGTCAAGATTGCCGGAAAAATCAGCTTCAATTTTGGTTTTGGAGCGCAGGCTCTGCGTAGGCTTGTAGCCATCGAGCCAAATGTATTCTAACTTCGACTTTGCCATAGGTTTGTCAGGTGGAGAATTGTTTGTGGGTTGTTACGATATCTTTAGCAAATATAGTCGCGTCTGACAATAAATTATAATGGCTTCAAGGCGTTTTTACCATATTTTATGGGGTTTTTATTGAATTGTTATACTTTTAATTCGTTATGTACCGTAATGAGCCGCATATTTTAGAACGAACCCTCCTTTCCTATTTTTTGTATTATTGCCGGATCTAATACTGAATGTGAAAAAAGTAGCCTTTTACACCCTCGGCTGTAAGCTGAACTTTTCCGAAACCTCGACCCTCGCCCGCCAAATGGAGCAGCAGGGCCACCGGCGCGTAGAATTCACCGATCAGCCCGATATTTTTATCATCAACACCTGCTCCGTGACGGACAATGCCGACAAAAAATGCCGGAAGATCGTCCGCGAAGCACAAAAAATAAACCCCAACGGGTACGTAGCTATCGTGGGCTGCTACGCACAGTTGAAAC
>JBBRUB010000050.1:0-10792 GCA_038248175.1 Cytophagales bacterium
GATCAGGCGGGTGCGCAGGTCGTTACGCGAACAGGCGGGGGTGCTGTAACTCACAAACTGGTTACCCACCCGAACTACCTCCACGCTGCCCATAAGTACATTGTCGCGCTTGCGAAAAACGTAGATGACCGCCGTAGCATCTTCGGCTCCAATATTACCATTGATGTCGTCGAAATACAGATTCAGGTTAACGCGGTGCGTAAAGGCTGCTGTTGGGGCTAATTTCTGGAGTTCCAGCTCGCCCCCTACAATGTGCGTGGCCTGGGCTACGGAACTGAGTAACAGCACAAAACCGGTCAGAAAAAGCCAAAAAGACAGAAAACGATACAGGTATGACATACAGCGAACGGGTTGGGCAGACGGGTCATCCGAAAATGACTGCTTAAATTAGCGGTTTTTCAGGAAACCAATGCGTAAAAAGAGTCATAAAGCACCCGAACGGTTGTACGCGGTACGGGTAGAGTCCGTGGCAGCGGAAGGAAAATGCATCGTCAGGACCGACGAAGGCGTTATTTTTGTCGAAAATCCCGTTGGCGGACCGGGCGTTGCCCCCGGCGATGTGGTTGATTTGCGGGTCACGAATCGGAAGAAACAATACCGCGAAGCTGTGGCCGAGCGTATCATCGAACCGTCTGCCGTGCGTACCGAGCCGTTTTGCGAACACTTCGGCACCTGTGGCGGCTGCAAGTGGCAGCACATCGAGTACAGTGGGCAGCTGGGTTTTAAACACCAGCAGGTGATTGACCACCTGACCCGCATCGGCAAGGTAGAACTCCCGGCCATTCAGCCCATTCTGGCCGCACACGCCACCCGGTACTACCGCAATAAACTCGAATTTACCTGCGCCGAGGGCCGCTGGAAAACCCACGCCGAGGTTGCCGGTGATGCCTTTATCGACCCCCGCGCGGTGGGCTTTCACGTGCCGGGCCGCTTCGACAAAGTCCTGCCCATCCGGCATTGCTACCTCCAGCCCGACCCCAGCAACGCCATCCGGCTGTCCGTTGCCGGCTACGCGTTTAGCACCGGTATGAGCATGTACAACCTGAAAATCCACACGGGCTATCTGCGCACGCTCATTATCCGCACCGCCGACAGCACCGGGCAACTCATGGTAACGGTGCAGGTAGCGCAGGACGACCCGGCGCAACTCAGTGGGCTGATGAACCACCTGCAAAAGGAGTTCCCGGCCATTACGTCGCTGAATTACATCATCAACACCAAGAAAAACGATAGCTACCAGGATCAGGACGTTTTGAACTGGAGCGGCCAGCCGTACATCGAGGAACGCATGGACGACGAAAACCCCGGCGAAGCGTCGCCCGGACATGAACCGCTCACGTTCCGTATCGGCCCGAAATCGTTTTACCAGACCAACGCCCTGCAGGCCCATAATCTCTACAAAATTGCCCGCGACTGGGCCGGGCTGACGGGGCAGGAGCGCGTTTATGACCTCTACACCGGCACCGGCACCATTGCCCTGTTCGTGGCGCGTCGGGCAAAAGAAGTTATTGGCGTCGAGTACGTGGAAGCGTCCGTGGCCGATGCCCGCGTGAATGCGCAGGTCAACGGTATCACCAACGCCAGCTTCTTCGCGGGCGACATGCGCCATATCCTGACCGACGAGTTTTTCGCGCTGCACGGTCGGCCCGACGTAGTGATTACCGACCCGCCCCGCGCCGGGATGGACGAGGCCGTAACGCGCCAATTGCTGAAAGCCGCCCCCGACCGCATCATTTACGTAAGCTGCAACACTGCCACCCAAGCCCGCGATCTGGGTATTCTGGACGCTGGCTATGTCGTTGCCGACGTCCAGCCTGTGGACATGTTTCCGCACACGCACCACGTAGAGAACGTAGTGCTGCTGAAGAAGCGGGGATAGGAAATCATGGTGCAGACTACGGGATGGACCGTTTCTGTTCAGGTCTGCACCATTTCAGACAGTTTCTCACTAATTGTACTCACGCCAGCACCCCGACCTGCTCGGCCAACTGCGCCCGACTACGTTATGCTACACCAATCAACTTACTCAGCAACGTATCTATTTCGCGCAGTTCGGTAATGAGGAGTTTGCGGATTTCGGTGCGGATGCGACCTACGCTGTAGTCTTCGTGTTCCAGATTACGGGCCTGAATAAAAGCCACTACGTGCCCGGCGCAGACCCGGCCCAACTCCGCCAGCCGCCTGTGCGTTTCGTCGTTGGCATCGAACCGAGGCAACGGTACGTCTAAGATTTTCTTGGAGACGTCTCGTGCGCCAAACAAGCCACGCGATTGAAACGGCTTCATCAGTTCATTAGCCGAATTTGCGTTCAGAAAGGCCGTCAGGTAATGTGCTTCCTGCTCAAGATTGGTAAAAAAGACGTAAGCGGCCTTGTCAACGATGTACTCCAGATCAAGCGACCCTCGCTCATACACAAACGCATTCGCGTCTTTAGCTGAAGCTGAGTACATTACGGCAAATCGGCTGTTTAAATCCTGCTCAGTTAGTTTATTCTGCCAGTTTAAGTAGTTTATGCTTTCGGTATTAGCGTTGTTTTCAGTACGATTCTTTGCCCAAATACTATCAACCTCTTTAAACCAGCGGGCTGTTTCTAAGCGTCCAAGTAGCTGAATGTCTTTGTGGTCGAGCAATTTAAGCCGCTTAAAGAGTCGGCCCTCCGGCGACTGAAGTTTTTGTACGCTTATCGGCAGTAATACCAATGGCATGGCCAGTTGAGCAAACGGAACCATGTTTTTGGCCAGAGCTGTGCGGAACAAAAACTGTGAGTGAATCCGCCCGGACAGTTTCAATTCTTTCCACGGCATTTTGGCGTCTTTATCATTGGCTTCGTCCGAGCGTACGGCAATAACCCGGTCGTGCCAGTCGGGGGGCGCACCGCCTTCGGGCCGGACGAAGTAAAAATTGCGCGGAAACATAGTAGCCCCGTTCCGAAAATGTTCACGGTAAAAATTACCCGTCAGGTTTCCGCTGGTCGCGGTTGGCGCGCTACCCGGTAGCCCGTTGGTCAGGGCCGACGTTTTTCGTTGCCGGGCCAGATACCATTGGGTTGGTTCGCTACGCAGGCGGCTGCCCACTTCCGTCAGTGTAGCGTTGTGTTTGCCCACGTTGCCCGCCAGCACCAGTCCCGGCAGGCCCGCTTCCGGGATGGATTTAGGGACATTGGCCTGTTTGGCAAACAATACGCAGGACGGAATATTGAACAGGGGCCTCACGTCTTTCGCGTCCCAGATTTCGGTTAATCGAAAACCGCGCGCCAGCCCCACGCGGGTGTTTTCGTGCTGCGTAGCCGACAGAAAACTACGCGGCACGACAAAAGCCATTTTACCACCATCGCGCAGGAGATAACTGGTAACGTGGCTCATAAAAATAGCCGCAATTTCAAGTTGGGGCATCAACGCCCGCTGTGCCGGAATCAGGCTGTACTTTGTGGCCAATGCGCGAAGCAGTTGCTGATAGTCAGCGTTCTTGATGCTGTTATATGTAAACCAGGGCGGATTACCGATGATGTAATCGAAGCGTTTGCGCAGGAAAAACGGTTTGTAGCTGTTTTGCAGAATAAACCGCCAGATGCTGTCACGCCCTTCTTCTTTAGCCCGTTTTAGAGCCAGATAAATGTCATAAAACTTACCGGCCAGGTCGCCAGACACGTTGGGGTAACTACTCCGAAGGGCATTAGTCAAAGCCAGTAACGGCGCGGGCGTTTCTCCCTTCGTGTCGTCAGCAAGCCCGTCGGCCACCGACACGGCATGGTCAAACAGAGTGGGATCGTCAAAGGTACCCGTTGGCAGGAAGTACCTGCGTTCGTCTATAGTCACGCCAAACTCCTCGCCAAACAGGTTAACTGCCGAGAGTTGTGGCGTAATGAGACTATTGGCCAGATACACCCGCAACTGAACCGGACGGTGCGCATTGCGAACGCTGTCTCCGAGGGCCAGTAGCAACGTAGTTTTGGCCACCTGTACCGACAGCGGGTGAATGTCGATGCCCGCCACCTGCCCGGCCAATTCTTCGGGTGTCAGGTCGGGATGCAACTGCCGCAGCCGGTTAACACTGGCAATCAAAAACGAGCCGGAACCGCAGGACGGGTCCAGAATCTGAGCGTTACGCTCAAACTCAAAATACCCGGCCACTTTTTCGCACAACCAGTCGGGGGTGTAATACTCGCCGAGCGCGTGGCGGGTTTCAAGGTCGATCAGGTGCTGATAAACACCTTTGAGAATGTCGGACCGGACATTGCTGAAATCGTACTCGGCAATTTTGTCGGCAATGGTCAGAAACGGTCGGCGCAGTCGCTGAAAGCATTTCTCGACCGTTACCCACTGATAAAAGTCATTTTCAACGAAGTTTTCGACATTGTACTGCTGAAAGATAGTACCGTCGAGGGTTTGCCGCAGTTTGGTAGCGTCTATGGATTCGTCGCGACTAATAACCTCATAGGCAATCAGTTTGGCAAATACGCTAAGGTACGTATGCACCAGAAACACCTCACCCGATGCCTGAAAGCTACCATAGGCCACGCTCATAAACCGGCTCCACTCGCGAAAAGCCGTTTGGATTTCCGGCTCATGCGCAATGTCATCGTAAACGAGTTTCATCATGCCGAACACCTCGATAAACAGCGACGAGCTGTCGTCAAAATCAATCTGAATGGTTTCGAGCGTGGGTTGCTGCGGTTTGGACCGAAACAGGTAGCGGTCAATGAACCTAAAAAAATCGGGAGCCGTCTCGTCAGTCAGCACGAACTCATCAACAACCTTAAGTTCAATTTCGTCGGGGTTTAGCTGGGTCTTATTGAGGTAGCTTTCAGCTTTAACGCCATAGATATTCCAGCGGATGCAGTCGGTGGCAATCAGGTAGAAATCGGTCTGGCTACCAGAGTTTACATTACCAGAAAAATACTCTTTGAGCTGATATTCGGCGTGTTCTCGTTTAGCCACGTTTTTGATATCTTTCTCGAACTCGATAATGACCTGCCGGTATTGCGTATCGGCCCGTCCGGTTTTGACTCGACTGGCTTTAGGAATGTTAAAAACGGCTTTTTCAGCTCCGGTTATCATCTGTTTCACGATAACTAACGCGTCCGGATCATCCCTGAACAGTTCGGTAAGCAGATTATAGAATCGCTCTTTTTTAGCTAACTCTGTATTATCCTGCTTAATACGTTGCAGATAATCGGAAATGGCAGATTGTTGGGTCATGTGCGGTAATTAGAGTCGGAAAGAGACGGTCCAGTACGGTACTTCAGGACTTGTCGGGCATGGGACAGGAGCGGTGGTTTTCACGGCAATAGCAATCAGGAAAATACCTTGTAAATGTCTTCCTGGTGAACCACGCGGGCAAACTCCACCGTATCGTCGCTGATGAACAGGCCAATCCGATAATCGCCAACGCGTATGCGGTACGCCGTCTTGAAGCCTTTCAACTTTTTGAGATTCACGACGGACTAAGACCCGTCGGCCTGTTCAACCTGCTCTACCGCATCGGCAATGCCGTCTTTGGTCGACTGCATCCGTATTTTGTCGATGTCCTTCTCAAATTGACTCAGGAACAGCGTTTTCATGCCCTACCCAACGCCTTGAAAATCGACTCCCGGCTAACGTACTGCGTCCGGTCCACCTGCTGAAGCAACAGGCCCATACCAATATCTTCCCGCTCTTCGTCAGAGATAACGGTCGTGGTAATATTCATCCGGTTCAGTAACTCCGACAGCAATTCCAGTTCAGCGTCGTCTTTTGGGGTAATGAGGAGTGATTGCATTTAGTTTGTCAAATTTGGTTGTGAGATGCGAATTAAGGCGAGCACGTAGCGGGCAAACCAGGTCGGCAGGTAGCTTGCTTTTACAGCAATATCGGTGCCGTTCGTGACTTCTGCAACCCAGATGCGCGGTGTTCCCCCGTCGGGCGGTACGTCGTGACCATTGGCAGTTGATGTTTATCAGCGAGAAACGTCGGGAAGGCGCCTACAGCGTTACGCCAAATCGCTCGCCCAGTTCGTGGAGACTGGCCAGAACGGGTTCGGCAACGGGGATGCCGTTGGTTGAACGTTCGGCTTCCATGAGCCGTTCGGGGTCGCCGGGGATCAGGACGCGCTGCCCCGGCATGGCCCGCGCCTGCCGGAACCGCTGAATCCAGATATCCATGTTGTTTTTAAACTCGTTGGCGGGCCGGAACGCGTCGATGCGCATCGCCCCGAAAAAGTGGCCCGTACCCACGCCCACGCCTTCATTGACCTCCATAAACCCTGCCGTAGCAAAGGGCGGTACCCAGGGACCGTAGTTCGCACCCGACAGCACGCCCGAAAAAATATCGACCACCGCGCCCAGGCCGTAGCCTTTGTGGCTGCCGTGTTCGCGGTCGGTGCCGAGGGGTAGCAGCGCACCGCCGTTACGTATAGCGTTGGCGTCGTTGGTGGGTTGGCCGTCGGCGTCCTGCGCCCAGCCAGTGGGGATGTCCTGCCCTTTGCGCTGCAAAATTTCGAGCTTACCATAGGCTACGGCGGTAGAGGCAAAATCGGCCAGGAACGTTGGTTCGGTAGCGGCAGGAACGGCTACGGCGATGGGATTGGTACCGAGCATTTTTTCGAGCGCGAAGGTGGGGGCTACCAGCGGGGCCGCGTGCGTCATGGCCTGCCCAATCATGTCGTGTTCGGCGGCCAGCAGGGCGTGGTAACCCGCAATGCCGAAGTGGTTGGAGTTGCGCACCGCCACCCAACCCGTACCGGCCACGCGGGCTTTCTCGATGGCAACGCGCATGGCCCACGGCCCCACCACCAGCCCCAGCCCCCGGTCGCCATCGACAACGGCGGTGGAGGGGCTTTCGTGCACTACCCGGATGTTTGGCTGCGGGTTGATGCGCTGTTTATCGTACAGGCGGACGTAGCCGGGCAGCCGGGCTACGCCGTGCGAATCGACGCCCCGCAGATCGGCGGAAACGAGGACGTCGGCGGCTAAGCGGGCGTCGGTATCGGAGCAGCCAATGGCCCTGAAAATCTGTTCGGTAAATGCGCGGAGTTGTTGCTGGGGAATCATAGCGGCAAAACTAAGCAGGTTAGGGCATTTTGTTGGACGTGGCCGGGCCAACATCGGGTATGTTTGTATAGCCATTTCTGCCAAATGCGCGTTATCTAAAAAAAGCATTCCTCCATCTTACCTATGCTCCGTCCTCATCGGCTACGTTTACCCCTCTTCCTCGTTCTGTTGCTTGCTGGCTCTTTCAGTGCATTGGCTCAGCCCCGCGATACGCTCACCACCGAACAACTACTGCAACGGCGGGGTGGCAAGTACGCAGCCCTGCTGCGTCCGTCGCATTATCTGGCCCTCGACGTAAACCACACGCTGGGCAGGTTTCACCGGTATCGTTTTTTTGTGGGCGACGAAATCAGGTTCCGGGCGCGGGGCGAACGCTACCGTGAGCAGTTGTACGACGTGACCGACAGTACCTTTACCATTTTGCTGGCCAACGAGATCATGAACCGCGACGAGCCGGTAACGTTCCGGATATCGGACGTAGAAAAAATGATAATCAGCCGCCGGATTCCGTTCGTGACCATTGCCGGGCCCATTTTGCCGCTGGCCGGGGGCGTTTACCTGCTGGCCAGCGTAGTGAATAACCGGGCACTCTCCAAAGACATTTTACCCGTGTCGGGCGGTCTGGCTCTGGCGGGGTTTATTTTCAGCCGCATGAGCAATCCGCACTACCGCATCAACCCCAACCACCGGCTGAGGGTGTTACAGACGTATTGAGTGAAGAGTGATGAATGAAGAACGAATCGGACCGCAGAAACGGAACGGGCTGACGCTGGAGTGCATTCATAATTCATCACACCCTTACACTTTCTGGCTGCGAATTCGTTTCTATAAAAAAGAGAGACCTATCATGCGATTTCTACATGTAGTGGGGCTGTTTGCCCTTTTTTTTAGCGCGGTACTGTGGCCCACCATCAGCGAGGCTACCCACGTGCGGGCGGGCGAAATCACGACCCGGCGTTTGCCCGGCGCGTCACTCACCTACGAAATCACCTTCACGGCCTATTATGATGAAGTGGACGGGGCAGTAGCGTCGGGGCAGGGTAATGATGTGACCATCTGCTTCGGTGATGGTAATTCGCGCCTGGTTACACGAATAACACCCAGGACGTTTATCAACAACCGAAGCTCGTCCATCAACGTTTACCGGACTACCTATACGTATCCTGGACCCAGTGTCTATACCATCTCGGTAACGGTACCGAACCGAAACGACAATACCCTTAATCTCCGGCAACCCTCGCGGGACATCACATTTTTCGTATCGACCACCATCCAGATCGCTACCAACTTAGGGCTTAATTCAACACCCGTGATGCTCAACCCTCCCCTTGACTCCGGGCGGGTGGGTCAGCGGTTCTGCCACAATCCAGCTGCTTTTGACGTCGATGGCGACAGTCTGGCCTATCGGCTGAGTATTCCCAAAGAATCGCTGGGGGGCGATGCGGGCTGTACGGGCCAGAATATACGAGGATACCAGGACCCCACCCGCTTCAGCACATCGAGTGAAACAGGAGGGGCCGCTACCTTTACCATCAACCCCCGCACGGGCGAACTCTGCTGGGACGCGCCCGGTGGGGAAGGTCAGTATAACTTCGCCTTCATTGTGGAGGAATGGCGCGATGGCGTACTCATTGGTGAGATCACCCGCGACATGCAGATTATTGTGCTGAACAGTTCCAACCGAAGACCCCGAATAGACCCCCTACCCGACCTGTGTATCGAAGCGGGGCAGCTTATCAACCAGCCCGTGCGGGCCACCGACCCCGACGGCAATCCCGTCTTTATCGAGGGCTTCGGGGGGGTGTTTAACGTGGGGCAGGATGGCTCTCCCCTAATAGCCAGCGAACTGATATCGCCTGCCTACGCCCAGATTCTCAATGGTGGTACGCTCAACCGCCCCCTGCTACAGCCTGGCACGGCCACCTTCCGCTGGCAAACCAACTGTAGCCACATCCGGCGGGGTCCCTATGATGTGACCTTCAAAGTGACCGACTTGCCGCCCAGATCATCAGGGAATCAGAACCGCTCGCTGGTTTCCTTCCAGACCCTGCGTATCCAGATCGTGGGGCCATCCATCAAAAATCTGACCGCCCGCCCTACCGCCGTAGCTACGGGCCGCGCCATTCAGCTGAGCTGGTCGCCGTACAGTTGCATCCCGCCCAACGGGGCCGAGATCATCATTTATCGCAAAGAGGGTTGCACGGACTTTACGCCCAACGCCTGTCAGACGGGTCTGCCTGCGGGGCTGGGCTACCGCGAACTGGCGCGGGTACCCGTGGGTGCCACTACGTTTACCGATACCACTTCCCTACGGCGGGGCATTAGCTACTCGTACCGCACGGTAGTAGAATACAAAGACCGTAACAATGAGTTTATCAACGGCGGGCTGAGTGTGGCCTCGCAGGAGGCATGTCTGGAACTGCCCCTGCTGGTGCCGGTCATGACGCAGGTAACGGTCGATTCGACCGCCGAGCAACGGGGACAGATTACCGTGCGCTGGAGCCGCCCCGTTGGGTTGCAGCCCGGCGATCTGGGCGGACCCTACCAGTACAGGCTCCAGCGGGCAACGGGCCTGGCAGGGACAGCCTACGCCACCATTGCCACCATCGCCACTGATCTGGGCGTTAATACCGACACTATTTACGTGGATAAAGGCAGTTCTGCGTCGGCCCTCAACACGGTAGCCACTGCCTATCGGTACCGGGTCGAGTTTTATTATACCAACACCAGCGGGGTGCTGACCCGGCTGGACGCAGCTGAACCGGCTGCCAGTGTCCGGTTGGCAGCGGCCCCGGCCAACCGGCAGATTACCCTGACCTGGCAGACCAATACACCCTGGAACAACGACAACCAGACTCACCGGGTGTTTCGCAGCCGAAGTGGCCCAAACGGCCCGTATAACCTGATTGCCGAAGTGGCCGTGCGCAACGCACCCACATACACGCTGGTTGACCGGGGAGAGGATACGTTTCTGGCCGATGGCAATACCAGTCGCGTCCTCTCTGCCGACAGCAGCTACTGCTACCGGGTGTTGACGCGGGGACGCTATGCCGACGCCCGGCTAACGAAGTTCGGTTTGATCGAGAATTTTAGCCAGACGCTGTGCGCTACGCCCATCGACACCACGCGGCCCTGCGCCCCCCGGCTGGGGCTAGACAGCCTGAACTGCGCCAGCCTGACCGCCGAGAGTTTCTGTAATCAGGCTACGTTTACCAATAAACTGCGCTGGCAGCCCACCTTCGGCCCCACCTGCGACCCCAACATTGCCAGTTACAACATTTATTACGCCCGGTATGCGCAGGACACCCTGAGCCGCCTGACGAGTGTGCAGGCACCCATGACCACCTTCGATCATACCAGCCTGACAACAGTGGCGGGTTGCTATTACGTAACGGCGGTGAGTAAGCGGGGTCTGGAGAGTAAACCCTCCAACAAGGTTTGTAATGATGCCTGCCCGGCACTGGTGCTGCCCAATGTGTTTACGCCCAACGGCGATGGCCGTAACGACACCTTTGAGCCAATGCGCTGCCCGCGCTTTGTGCAGAGTGTCGAATTTGTTGTTTATAACCGCTGGGGTGCGAAGGTGTATGAGGCTACGGGTTCAACCCTAAGCTGGGATGGTAAAACCAGCGACGGGACTGAGTTACCCAGTGGTTTGTATTACTATCAGGCCACCGTGCGCTATGCCGTAGTGGATCGCAACGCCCCACCTCAGGTCCTTAAAGGCTGGGTACAGATCATCCGGGGCGGAGGAGCGTGAGTCAA
>JBBRUB010000051.1:0-10731 GCA_038248175.1 Cytophagales bacterium
CGCGGCTGATGCCTAAATTAGCGTAAGTCATCATCTCGAACACTTGCCGAAAAAAGAGCAACTGCTCACCGAAAAGTGTGCTGTAACGCCCCTGATTGGCCTGATAATCGGCATTAAGATGCGAAGCCAGCGGTAGTAATTTCCCGAGCGATACGTCAGAACGGCCAACTAAAAGCCGAAGACTATCAAGCAGTGGTCCCGCCCCCGAAGCCGGTACGCGTTCCTGCACGAGTTGCCGAAGTACGGCCAGTGCGTAGGCTCCCTTTTGCTGAAACCAATCGATCCCCAAAAACCGAATTCGGAGCGAGTCCGGGCGGGTTTGGTTGTAGGTGCGAATCGCCACGATTTTGTTGTAAAACTGCTGATTACTCCACTGCGAGGTGCCACCCATTGTCTGGCGCAGAAACCCGCGAAACAGGGAGTCGAGCCAAACCGTCTGTCCGCTAACGAGATAGCGGTTTACAAATTCGGCCTGACCACCGTCCATTTCGGCCACGTAGTACCGGAGTCCAATGCGCTGGTTGAGGTGTTTCAGTAAGGTTAGGTCAAGGGCTTGCGGAGCCGCGTACCCATGCGTTTCGCCCAGCAAAAACACATCGTGCTGGTAGAAAGCCGAATCGAGTAGCGAATAACTGGCGGGTTGGTCGGGCGTAAATACGCTGTGGTGGTTTTGCAGGTAGGTAGTTGTTTCCTGGGCCATCGCGGTGATGGCCATAGCGAAGTAGAGGAACAGAAGCAGCAGGGACTTTCTCATGATTTCTTTCGGTTTTTGACTGGCTCAAAAGTAAGCTACTGTCTGTCAGCCATACCAGAAGAAGGGGCGTTTGGGAGATACTGGGGCATTTGACACGCCTTTGGGACGGATGGGAACTCAACCGTCCATTCGCCCCATGCCCGCTACTTATCGCCCTGCCCGTTGCGTACCGACTTTATCGGATTCATCAGCGCGGCTTTAACCGGAGACGGCCATCAGCGGGGTTAGTTTTTGCCGTACACTGACTTATCTGTGTGTGTTCGATAACTCCCGTTTTATGTGGCTCAAACTCATTGCTTTTCCGCTGCTCGCTGCGTTGCTCTTTGTCGTTACCGCCCAGCCGCCGAAAAACCAGCCTAATATCGTAATTATCCTCGCCGATGACCTGGGTCAGGGAGACCTCGGCGCGTTTAATCCGGCCAGCAAAATCCAGATGCCCCACGTCAATCGGTTGGCTAAAGAAGGGATGCGGTTTGTGGATGCCCATTCGGGGTCGGCGGTGTGTACGCCCACCCGCTACGGCCTGCTGACGGGACGGTATAGTTTCCGCAGTTCCATGAAGCGGGGCGTGTTGCAGGGGTACTCGCCCCCGCTGATTGATTCGGGTCGCACCACCATTGCTTCGCTGGCGCAGCGGGCAGGCTACACCACCGCCTGCATTGGCAAATGGCACCTCGGGTTGGACTGGAAAAAAAAAGACCCCCAACAGCCGCTGTTTGTGGGCGAACCGATGACTCCCACCCACGTCAACGTTGAGTACGCCAAACCCGTGGCGGGCGTAAACCGGCTGGGGTTCGACTATTCGTTTGTGCTGCCCGCTTCGCTCGACATGTCGCCCTACTGCTTCGTTGAGAATGGCCGGGTGGTCAACCCACAGACGCGCACCATTCAGGGGCATGACATGAGCGTGCGGGAGCTTTTCTACCGCACCGGCCACATCTCCACCGACCTGAATATGACGGACTTTCTACCCCGCTTCGTTCGGGAAGCCGTTGGGTTTATTGACCGCAATAGAAACAAACCCTTTCTGTTGTATCTGCCGCTGTCGTCGCCCCACACGCCCTGGGCCATTGAGGAACCGTTTCGGGGCAAATCGGCTATTGGTCCCTACGGCGATTTTGTGCAGCAAACCGACCACTACGTCGGGCAGGTAATGGCGGCTCTGGAACGCAACCGCCTGACCGACAACACCATCGTTATGTTTACCAGCGACAATGGCTCGTACTGGACCGAAGCCGACATTCGGGAAAGCGACCACCTGTCCAACAATAGGTTACGGGGCATGAAGGCCGATATTTTTGAAGGGGGCCACCGGGTGCCGTTTGTAGTGCGATGGCCCGGCCATGTTCAGCCCAACAGCCGTCAGACAGCCACCGTCTGCCTGACCGACATACTGGCCACCCTCGCCGACATCACCCGGCAGCCCATCCCCGCCG
This sequence comes from Cytophagales bacterium, assembly GCA_038248175.1. Lineage (GTDB taxonomy): Bacteria > Bacteroidota > Bacteroidia > Cytophagales > Spirosomataceae > Spirosoma. The sequence continues at coordinate 2,191 of JBBRUB010000051.1, forward strand.
GAACCGCCGAGGACAGTTACAGTTTGTTGCCGCTGCTGACGCCCCAAAAATCCAGTGCCTTTACCCGGCCATTCACTATTCACCACTCGGGCGACGGGAAATTTGCTATCCGTCAGGGTGACTGGAAATACGTCAGTTCGCTGGGTTCGGGCGGATTTACAACGCCTAAGAACGTTGTTCCCCAGCCCGGTGGTCCAACCGGGCAACTCTACAACTTGCGCAACGACCCGAAGGAACAGACCAACCTCTTTGGGCAAAAACCGGGCTTGGTGGCTGATCTGGCTAAAAAACTGGCGGTTTTCGAAGAAATAGGCCGTTAGTTACTCACTCCGCAGACTCTTCACCGGGTTCATCAGCGCGGCCCGGATACTCTGGAAACTTATCGTCAGCAGTGCAATACCCACCGCCAGCAAACCTGCCAGCGCGAATACCCACCATTCGATGTCGATTTTGTAAGCAAAGTCATGCAACCACTTGTTCATGGCCCACCACGCAATGGGCAACGCGATGGCAATGAGTACGAGTTTGAGGAAGTCTTTGGAAAGCAGCGTAACAATGCTGCCTATGCTCGCACCCAGCACTTTGCGGACGCTGATTTCTTTGGTGCGCTGTTAAGCCGTCATCCGTGCCAGTCCAAAGAGGCCAATGCAGCAAATCAGGATAGACAACCCTGCTGCGTATGGAATGATCTGTTGCCATTGCCGGTCGTTTTGGTACAGATTCGCGTTGTCGTCGTTCAGAAAGCTGTACTGGAAGGCGTAATCGCCGAATTGTTTTTTGAAGACATCCTGTAATCGGGTCAGTGCCTGAATCTGTTGCCCCTCTTCGTATCTAATCCAGACTAAACATGTCGGCGTTGCCAACGGCGTTGTATATGCTGGACGTTCGGCTAGGAGCGCAGCGCACTGTGCTGAAAGTAGTGAAAGAATAATGCAGAATAATCAGGCATCATTGGCGGATACCGGATAAACGATTGTTTCAGTGGGAGGAGCAGCACCGTGAGCTACCCAACCAGGCCGTAGGGTAGGGGTCTGCCGGTCCGATAAACCTAACCTCGTTGCCATCAGTTCAATTACAGTCGGCTGCTTGGCTGCGCCTACCAACCGGCATGGGTGCGCTGAGGGTGTCGATACCGCTTTATACTCAACTCTTATGAATTGGCAGTCTGTCTTTTCCACGTTGTCGTTGCTTGATTTGGTGTTTGCCGCGCTGCTGGTGTTCCAGCTTCCTGCCGCCGTTCGTCTGCTGGTGCATTTGGTACAGACCGTGTTTCGGAATCCGCCCGTCGGCCCCACCCCGCTCCAGCCGAACCAATTGCCCCTCGACCCCTCGCTCGTGGGCAGCGTCAGCGTGCTGGTGCCCACCCTGAACGAGGTGCATCGGCTGGAACCCTGCTTGCTGGGTCTGATGCAGCAAGGCCCCGAGGTGCGCGAGATTCTCATTATCGACAGTAATTCGCAGGACGGCACCCGCAAATTGGTCCGGCAGTACGCCCAACGCGATGCCCGCATTAAACTCCTGACCGACACGCCCCTGCCGTCGGGTTGGGTTGGGCGGCCCTGGGCCTTGCACTATGGCTACCGGCAGAGTTCGCCCCAAAGCCAGTATGTGCTGGGCATCGATGCCGACACTCAGCCGCAGCCGGGTCTGGTCAAAACACTCGTCACCAGGGCCCGGCAGGATGCCTGCGACCTGGTGTCGTTGTCGCCCCGGTTCATCGTGCGGTCGGCGGGCGAAGCGGGGCTGCACTCGGCCCTGCTCACCACGCTGCTCTACCGAACCAACAGTTGGGGCAACGGCCCGGCCACAGAGCAGCAGGTGCTGGCCAACGGCCAGTGTTTCCTGAGTCGGCGGGCGGTTCTGGACGCAGTGGGTGGCTATGCCTGCGCCCGCAACTCCTTCTGCGACGATGTGACGCTGGCCCGCCACGTAGCAAAAGCCGGTTTCCGGGTGCAAATGCTCGACGGGGCGCAACTCATCAAGGTTCGGATGTATGAGGGCGTGGCCGAGACCTGGCGCGAGTGGGGCCGCTCCCTCGACCTGAAAGATGCCTCCACCGCGCCCCAACTCCGCAGCGACCTGCACCTGTTGCTGACCGTTCAGGCCCTGCCCATCCTCTTGCTGGCTGGCTTCGCGCTGGGAATCCTGACGGGCATGACCTACTCGTGGGTGGGGCTTGCCCTGCTCGGCCTGAACGCCCTGTTGCTGGGTCTGCGGCTGATCCTGCACGTAGCCACCGCCCACTGCTACGACTGGACCGGGGCCAGCGTTGGCCTGGGCTACTGGCTGTCGCCCCTGCTGGACCCACTGGCCGTGCTGCGCATTTTCCTGTCGGCCTATCGGGTACCCACGCACTGGCGCGGCCGAACCTACCTGCCGCAATTGCGCTGACTCTGGCGGGTATAAAACCGTACTCACTCCGCAGTTGAAGGCAACTGTGAAGACCCGAAAAAACGTCGAGTCCACGTAGCTCGTCGCTTTCTGGATGCTCTTGCCGCGATACTCGATCCAGGGGTCACTCAAGTGTTGAACGTGCGTGCCGGTCTCGATTTTGAGGTAGTTGCGGCACACGATAGTTGAGGGTTTATTCTGACCGTAAACTCTTCACCGGATTCTCCAAAGCTACTTTCAACGCCTGAAACACGACCGACAAGAGCGTAATGCTCACTGCCAACGTACCTGCCAAAGCTAATACCCACCACTCGATGTAGATCTTGTGGCGCAATGGCCTCAACCAAAGCCAGGTACACCGCCTGTTGGTGCGGCACCGTGTGGGTACTTTTCTAAAAAACTACCCCGATAGACGGCCCCAAACGGAATCTCTTCGTCGCCGAGATAAACATGGGTCGAATCGAAGGCGGTGACGCAGGCGGTGTTGACCACAAACGATTTACTGACCCGCACAAACTGAGCGGTTGGCAAGTGCTGACTCACGGTTTTGATATTCATGGCCGTGATCAGCCTTTTATCCTTCGTATGAATAATCACATAGTCTTTTAATCCCTTGATAAACAGCACACTGCTGAACATTACTTTGTAATATCGACGGTCGGCCCGCACAAAAAAGTGGTCGCTGTGCATACTATCGTCCTGCTGCTCAACCTCCTGCAACAGCCGCCGATAGTGATCGGCTTTCTGGATTGCTTTCTCCAAACGCGCCTGACGAATCGGTTTCAACAAACAATCAACGGCATCCAACTCGTAACTGTCGAGCGCAAACTGGGGGTAAGCGGTGGTAAAAATCAGGATCGGTCGGTTGGTCAGCGAATGGGCAAAGTCAAGGCCATTCAGTTCGGGCATCTGAATATTCAGCAGGAGCAAATCTACCGGGTTGGTCGTCAGAAACGCAGTGGCTTCGCGGGCATTACCAAACGCCCCCAACAACGTCAGGGCGGGAATTTCCCCGATCAGGGCGGCCAGTCCCTCGCGGGCCAGGGGTTTGTCATCAATCAGGATGCAGGTCATAATTGTAGTGCCAATTTTACCGAAAACTGTATATCGGTGTTTGTCAGCGTCAGGGTGTGTTGGTCAGGATAGAGCAATTGTAACCGGTGCTGACTGCTTTCAGCCCAATTCCCCCCGGCGAAGCGGTTGGTGGCCGCCCTGATTTTGAGTTGGTGGCCTGAAATACCAACTGTCCATTCTCTTCGGTAAAGCACAGATGCACGAAAGACGGCCCTTCGGCAACGGCACTGTGTTTGATGGCGTTTTCGACAAACGGCATAAATAAAAAAGGAGCTACGGTTTGTTGCCCAATGGTGGTGCCGAGGGTAATGGTAGAGAACTGGTCCCGCCGGATGCTTTCCAGCGTCAGCAGTTGCCGGATATTATCGATATCGCGGGTCAGGATGACCCATTCCTGGTTGCTTTCGTAGAGTTGATACCGCAGGATGTCGGAGAGGGCGAACAGGATTTGGGAGGCTTTTTCGGGGTCTTTCCGGGTGAGTACTTCCAGATTGTTGAGGGTATTGAACAGAAAATGCGGGTTAATCTGACTTTTCAACTGGGTTAGTTCCTCGCGTAAATGCCGGGTTTCCAATTCGCTCATCCGGCGCAAATCCCTCACCCATCGCCGAAAGACCTGTATGCCCGTTGTGGCTCCAATAAACACGAGGGGTAACAGAATAGTCTCTAAGAAATTAACGGGCGAAAACGTGGTCGGGTAATCAATCATCAACCGCCCACGCGGAGCAATCAGGATACAGGCTCCCATGAAGAGCCAGAAAATAACGACCAACGCCAGCACCGCCCCGGCATACTGCACCAACCGCCCCGGCCACAGCAGCCGCGGTATAAGCCTGTAGAGATTGGTATAAACCAGCGTCAGCATTACCACAAACAGGCTGCTCTACCCGCACTCAACACGCGCCTGCCCTCAAAAGCCCCGCCGAGCATCACTGCCCGCAAAAACTTTGACAGATCGTTGACCGTTGTTCGCAATCCACCATTCGGGTAGTCGGCGAAGGTGTAGTGGCCGTAGGGTTTGTTCCCGTCGGTGTAGGGCATAGCCAGTTCAGCCGCTGGCAGATCACGCAGTCGCCAGCTTGTTTTTGTCATACCCAACGGCCTGAAAATCACATTGTTGGTGTATTGATCGAAGGGTTTCCTGGCAATGGCTTCAACAATGTAGCCCAACAGGGCAATGCCGAGGTTGGTGTACTCATAGCGCCCACCCGGACTACCCGACCCGAACGTGTTGGGGCTGTAGTAGGTACCGCCGGGCGTGAAGAAAGCGCGGGCGAAATCGGATAGAGAGAGCGTTGAGTCTCCCCCAAACGTGTACAGCGCGGGATTGGCCACCTGCTCGTAATACGCATCGACAATGGTGGCCGTGTGGGTCATCAGGTGTTGGCAGGTTATGATGGCATTGGGGTTCTTCGGGTTGGTCAGTTTGAAGGGCAGGTATTGGTTAATGTCGGTGTCTAACCCAAGTTTCCCCTGCTCTGCCAACTGCATCACGGCCATCCCGGTTATGGTTTTGGAGATCGACGCAATCAGAAATATTGATTCGTTGGTGGCGGGCTGTTTGGTTTCCTGATTGGCCAACCCGTAGCCTTTGGGGAAGACGATTTTGTCGTTTTTGACAATAGCCACCGACACGCCCATGAGTCCCTCTTTTTTCAGGATGTTGTTAATTGTTGCGTCGGCCTGTTCAATGGAAGCACTTGGGTTGGTTGGTATCTGCTCTTTCTGACAGGCAGAAAACAGCGTCAGGAAACAGCCCATTAACAGGGCGCGATAGGTGATTAGTCGGTTCATAGCAAAACAGTTTGTTTGTGTTCTGCTCAAAACTACACGCTCGATTGGCCCCCAAACGGAAGATTATACCAACCCCGCTGCTATTTATACCAAACACGGTTGGCGCGCGATTTTCACGATTTTATCAGCACCTCACCCGGCTAACGATCAAGTAGGTGCGTCGATACCGGGGGTAAGGCTGAGGTGTTTTTCAGACTACTCAACAAACCAATACCTACGGCCAGCCTAACAATGTTGATGATCGAATAAACTTTGTTGCGGACCAGATTCCGCCAGTCAATTTTGGGGTAGTTCGTGAACATGGTTTTGGAATTTTGGTATCTTTAAGAAAAAAACTGGTATGTACTATCCTGAATCTATACTCGACATGGGCATCAATGCGCCGAAGGCTCACCAACGGATTATTAGCAAGCTGACGGCGAGTTTGGGCCACCTGTTTTACCATCAGCACGAGATTACGCTTGAGCCGTTGCCCGAAACGCAAATTGATGAGGGGCAGTCAAGTCCCGTCCCCGATATTTTGCTGTACGATAATGAAACCTATCGAACGCCCATCATCATCGAAATTTGCCACCCCAACGGCCTGAATAATGACCTTAAAAAGATTATTCGCCTAATTGAAGAAAACGATTATGGTATTCAGGAGGGATTCATCTACGATTATGTTCGTGGGCTTTGGTCTAAATATCAGAAAGGTGTTGGTCAGGTTGTTAACAAGCCTTCTTATTCGGCCATTCTTGATATAGACCTCGCCACACTTTTATAGATTACTCACTCCGTAATGATTTGACCGGGTTCATCAGCGCGGCTTTCACGCTCTGGAAACTCACCGTCAAGAGCGCAATGCCCACCGCCAGCAACCCCGCCAGTGCAAACACCCACCAGGCGATATCGATTTTGTAGGCGAAGTCCTGCAACCAGCGGTGCATGGCGTAGTACGCCAGGGGCGTTGCAATGACAATGGCAACCAACACTAATTTCAGGAAGTCTTTCGAGAGCAGCGTGACAATGCTGCCTACGCTCGCACCCAGCACTTTGCGGACGCCAATTTCCTTGGTACGTTGCTGGGCCGCTATCCGTGCCAGTCCGAAGAGACCAATGCAGCAAATCAGGATAGACAACCCTGCCACGTACTGAATGATCTGCTGCCAACGCCTATCATTTTGGTACAGGTTTGCGTTGTCATCGCTCAGAAAGCTATACTGGAATGCGTAATCGCCGAATTGTTTTTTGAAGACATCCTGTAATTGGGTCAGGGCCTGAATCCGTTGCCCCTTCCCATATTTTATCCAGACCAAATTGTCGGGTTTCAGGGTCATAACCTGCGGCTGGATTTTATACCGCAACGAGCCGTAATGGTAATCTTTCACGACGCCGACGACGGTCAGTTTTTGGTTGTCGCCCCGCCAGTTTTCGGTGAATTGTTTGCCAATGGGGTCGGCCCAGCCAGCGGCTTTGACAAACGACTCATTCACGATGGCCGAATGAGCCGCATCACTGCCGAAATCGGCTGAGAAATTACGTCCGGCGCGGAGTTCCAGACCGAGCATGGGCAAAAATTCGTAATCGACGCTGGTATATACGTAGCGTACCTCCCGACCATCGACCCGCACGGGTGCATTGCTCAACACGGGCAAACTATTGTCAGAAGCCAGCGCGATTTGGCTGAAAACCGGGTATGGCCGCAATTTTTGCCGAAACTGATCGACCAACTGAGCCGTGTTATTTCGGCTGGGTACCTTCACCCGGATAATATTGGACGGATTATATCCCAACTCTTTTTGCACCATGAAATTCATCTGACGGATATAGAGCAGCGTAGCCGCTATAAGGCTGATTGCCAGTGCAAACTGGGTAACTGTCAGGCCTTTACCAAACCAATTTCGGGTGTTCAATTTTCCCCGATTGTAGAGTGCCTCTGTAGGATTATACACCGACAGCACGACAGCCGGGTACAGGCCGGTTGCCACTACGCAGACCAGTAACAGACCGATACTGTCAAAAATTAGATTCGCATCGGTAAGTAGAGAGAACGTCAATTGCTTGTCGGCCAGTTGGTTGAAAACGGGTAGTGCAGCGGCAGCGAGAACAGATGCCAGCACCAACGCCAGTAAGCAGAGCAACGCGGCTTCTGCCATGAACTGGCTTACAATCTGCCCCTGACTGCTACCCGCCACTTTACGGATGCCGATCTCCTTCGCCCGTTTCATAGCCCCGGCCAAACTCAAATTGACAAAGTTGACGCAGGCCATCAGCAAAATCAGCCCCACAATACTGAGCAGCACGTAGGAGTACGTCAGCGTACTGCCCGCTACCACCCCGGATTCGATGCTGCTGCCCTGTTCCTGCTCCAAACCGCTAATATTGAGGTGCAGGTCGGTGATGGGCTGCAAACCGAAACGATACTGTGTTGCCTGGCGGTTAGTTTTTTCAGCCTCCTGTACCTGTTTGCGGGCATTAGCCTGAAAAACGGACCCAAATTTTGCTGCCGTTCGTGCCGGGTCAGCGTCGGGACGTAGCAACAGAAACGTACTCAGGTACTGGTTGAGCCAGTTGGTGTCATCGAACTTACTGCTCAGCCATTGGAAAGGAATCAGTAACTCGAACTGAATAGACGAGTTGGCAGGTATTGTTTTGGCAACGCCCGTGATAACAAAGGGTTCGAGATGGTCGCCGTCCTCGACCTGCAAAATTTTGCCGATTACCTCGGTTTTTCCGAAATAATCACGGGCAATCTGCTCCGTAATAACAATTGAATTGGGATTGGTCAGGGCCGTTGACCAGTTGCCGTGCATCAGCGGGAATGAAAATAAATTGGAGAATCTGGTATCGGCAAAAAGCCCCTGCAACGCCAGCGATTTTTCGTTGCCAGTAACATTGAAATTGACGCCCAAAATCCGGGTATAGTCTGTCACTTCGGGAATAGCCGATTTGAAGGCGGGCCCCTGCACCTGACCCGACGCACCGAGTCGTTTTTGCTCCCCATTCTCGTTGACAATCGTGGTGGTCAGGCGGTAAAGCTGCGGGGTGTTGGCATGAAACTGATCGTAGCTAAGCTCGTTGCGTACAAACAAAATGGCCAGTAAGGCACACGCTATCCCCACTGCTAACCCGATAATGTTGATGGCCGAGTAAACGCGTTCCCGCCATAGCGTGCGGAGGGCGATTTTGAGATAATTCGTGAGCATAGTTGTCAACGTAGTGGCGGAGCGCCAGCAGAGGGGGGGGTAAAAGGGGAATACAAACACAACCCCACCGGGGGCGTAGGGACGTCGGTAAAAA
>JBBRUB010000052.1:0-10707 GCA_038248175.1 Cytophagales bacterium
GACGAACCGGCTCAGGCGGAACGTAAACCGGCGATGTCTGCCGATACGAAAACGGACTTGGCTATAGCATCCACTACAGAGCAGATTGCGATGCTGACGGGCAACCAGAAATCGGGACTAACGGTATTCAATGCCAACTGTGCTAACTGCCACCGATACGGAAAAATCGGTAACGACGTAGGCCCCGAACTGACGCAGATTCACCAGAAACTCGACAAAGATGCCCTGTTAGATGCTATTATCAACCCCAGCGCGGGCATTGTGTTTGGCTACGAACCCTGGCTCGTTACCACCAAAAAAGGACAAACGCTTTACGGCTTTCTGGTCAGCGACGGCGAGCAGTCGGTAGTGGTCAAAGGCGTAACGGGTCAGCAACACACGATCCCGACCGAGCAGGTAGCCTCGCGCCGACAGTATAAAACCAGCCTGATGCCCACCGCCGGCGCTATGGGTCTCAACCAGCAGCAACTGGCCGATTTAACGGCGTTTCTGCTGAAGCAGTAGGTTATATTGCATCAACGTACCAACTCTATTGTGGTCACCCCGACAGAAAACGAATACTACGACTCAGTCCGCTTTAAGAACGTCTCATACTCATGTCCCGGTTGGTGCTCACCGTCTGCCTTGCTGTTCTGTTTTTTTCGGAAGGGGGACATGCGCAGACGCCAAACCCGCAGTTGATTGGCAGCAGGCTGGAAGAACAGGGGCTGATGAATCACTACACATACACCTATGCGTGGTCTGAGCCGGTCGATGTAATGCAGGTGATGCCAGTCATTGCGGCCAATGGCACACCCACCCAGAAACGGCGGGCCAGGCGGCTGATACGCTCATATGCGCTTACCTCGGCGTTGATGGGTATAGGTATGGCGAGTGCGGCAAGTGGAGGCTTTTTCGGCGAACCGCAGCTCAAAACCCGTCAGACTGCTTTCTTCGCCGGGAGTGGTCTGTTTCTGTTTTTGATACTTGGTGCGTCAATTCAGGACGGCAAGGCGCGTCGTTTAATTCAGGCATATAATGACACACTGCTGACAGAAACTGACGGATATGTTCGTTCGTACACCGGAAATCCTTATTTGACCCTGGCCGACACGGTCGCGCTGTCGGGAAATCGGTTCAGCTATCGCGGACTGGATGGCGTACTGCCCACCCGGACAAACGGCTTCGACTGGAAGCGTGCAAAGCCCCGGTTTGGCGTGGCAGGTACTATCGGTCTCGGCTTGTCGGTTGTGGGGCATTGACGCTGGGCGTTGCATCGGTTGCTGCCTTACAACCGGGCGATTATCGTCGGTTTGCGTGGCTGGGGGGCGGGCTAACGGTCCTGCCGCTGAGTGTAATAATTCCTATCGGCAAGCAAGACCATAAACAGCGGGTTGACGCCATCCGGCGACATAATCAGTATGTACGCGAACGGGGGCAGCCTTGAGTCCGCTAAACCCTTCCCCCCTGAATTGGGTCATAGTCATAGCACGTATGGAAAAACCGGCGTTTCGGCATCATCCGATACGTATCTCCCGTTTGCTATCGACCTATGCACTATCTGCTGACTATTCTTTTCAGCCTGACAACCCTACTGGCCGCTTCGGCCCAAACCAAACCCATGCCTGAATACGCCCGCGACTGGAAACGCGCCGATTCGCTGGCGGCTAAGGGGTTGCCAAAATCCGCGCAGAAAATTGCCGACCGGATTTATACCGAAGCCAGAACACAACAGAATTATCCGCAGGTGGCCAAAGCGGCCATGGCGCGAATGATTTTTCGGAGTTATTCAGATGAGGATGCCTACAAAGAACTGGTCCGTTCGCTCCGGGCCGATATGGCCGACACACCCGAACCCGCCAAATCGGTGCTGCAATCGGTGCTGCAATCGGTGCTGGCCGACCTGTACTGGCAATATTTCCAGCAGAATCGGTACAAATTCTACGGCCGGGCCACGACAGGCCGGGCCACGACAGGCCGGGCCACGACAGGCCGGGCTTCGGCAATGCCAGATGCTAACCCGGCGACTACGCCAGCCGATTCTGCCGCCGATTTTACGACCTGGGATGCCCGTCATCTGGTCGATGCCATCACGCAGGCGTATCTCGCTTCGGTTCAGGATAAAAATCTGCTGCAAGAAACGCCCATTGCGGAATATGATGCCCTGTTGGACAAGGGAGACCCGGACGCACGGCTGCTCCGGCCTACGCTCTACGATTTACTGGCGCACCGGGCCATTGCGTTCTTCCAGAATACCGAACCCGGCCTACTCAAGCCTGTTTTCCGGTTTGAACAGAATCAGCCCGCTTACTTAGCCGCGCCAGAGGTGTTTACCAATTTCACCATCCAAAGCCCCGACTCCCTGTCCGGGCCCTATCAGGCACTGCGGCTGTACCAGCAACTACTGACGTTTCACCTGAATGGCAAAAACCCCGCTGCACTGGCCGATGCAGACAGGCTCCGGCTGGGATTTACCCACCGCAGCAGTATCCTGCCCAACAAAGATTTACTGTACCGAGAAACGCTTGACAGCCAGATTACGCGGTATAAAAACACCCCCGTCGAAGCGGTTTACACGTTCCAGCTGGCGCAGTTTCTGGCCAACTCCGGCAACACTGTCCGCCCGCTCGACGATACCGACGACCCAAACCCCAAGCCCGACCCCGCCCGCTGGCATCGGAAACAGGCCGCCGACATTTGCCGGGATTTGGCCAGACGCTTCCCGAAAACTCTCGCCGGGAAACAAGCCGCTCAATTGCTCGACCAGTTGCTGCGACCCACGCTGACGGTGCAGGTTGAGGACGTGAACGCGCCCAAACAACCGTTTCGGGCGTTGGTCAGTTATCAGAATGTTAGCCGGATAACATATCGAATCGTCAACTTGTCGGCAACGGAGAAACAGGCGTTGCAGGATGGCTATGGCGATGATGAACAGCAAAGAAAACGGTACAGCGACTGGCTGAAGCGTCCGGTCGTCGTAGAAAAAACGGTTTCGCTGCCTGACGATGGTGATTTGAATCAGCATAGCGTCGAAGTACCGGTGCTGGGGTTGCCTACCGGTCATTATCTGCTGCTGGCTACATCGGACGAGACATTTCAGGCCAAAACGGAAACGGTTCAGTTCGCCAATTTCACCATTTCGGAGCTAAGCTATCTCCTGACTGCCGACCGGAATAACCAAATCCAGACCATGCTTGTTGCCAACCGGCTCACGGGCGAACCCATTAAAAACGCGCCGGTTGCGGTGGTCAGCGCCAACTCCGTTAAGGCTTTGCTGACTAAAAAATCCTATAAAACCGATGCAAACGGATTGGTTAAAATTCCGACGTATGAGTTTCCTGAGCAGACAAGTTTTCAGTATCTGATTAAGCTGGGAGCCGATACGCTGCTTTCTGACCGCCAGTACAATTATCGCTACGGGGGCAACGAGTATCAGGAGCAAATCCAAACCCACGTCCACCTTTTCACCGACCGGGCCATCTACCGGCCCGGTCAGTTGATTTATGTGAAAGGGTTGATTTATGAAGGCAAGACCAACAAATTTTCGGTGCTGCCCGACAAAGAAGTAGCCATTGAACTGCTGGACCAGAACGGGGAGCGAATTGGCAAACAAACCCTGAAAACCAACGAGTTTGGTACGTTTTCCGCTACGTTTACGACTCCCGTGGGGCGGCTTACCGGCCAGATGACCCTGCAAACGCCCTACGGCAGCACCGCCATTCGGGTGGAAGAGTACAAACGCCCTACGTTCGAGGTGAAAACGCAGCCCATAAAGCAGTCGTTTACGCTGGGCGACAGCGTGACGGTGTCGGCAACGGTCAAAACGTTTTCCGGGGCAGTTGTGGATGGGGCGGAGGTACGCTACCGGGTGGTACGTAAATTCCAGCCGCGCTGGTATGGGTGGTACGAATACGACAGCTACCGGGGTGGTGGACCGTCGCGCGGTTCGGACGAAACCGAAATCACCAGCGGCACAGCCCAAACCGACGCGCAGGGCAACATCAGCGTACCCTTTGTCGCCACGCCCGACCTGACGAAAGCCCGCACGACGAACCCCATTTTCAATTTCGAACTGACCATCGACGTAACCGACCGCGCGGGCGAAACCCGGTCGGCCACGCAAACGCTCCCCATTGGGTATTCGGCCCTGCAAATAAGTCTCGGCATTCCGCCCCAGGTAGAAACCGGCGGCCCGGCCACGTTCCCGATGCGCATCACGAATCAATCGGGCCAGAAAATAGCGGCAAAAGGGCAGTTGAAAGTCTATCGGCTTCAGCCCCCTGCCCGTCCCCTGCGCGAACGCCTGTGGCCCCGCCCCGACCGGCAGCTTCTGACCTGTGCCGAGTTTGAGAAGTTGTTCCCAAACGATGTGTATGCCAGCGAAAACGACCCGCGCACCTGGTCCAAAGGCGACCTTGTACAGCAACAACCCATCACCTCGCCCGCCGATTCGCTCATCAAACTAAACCTGAGCAAATTTACCCCCGGCGAGTACGTGGCCGAGTTCACCATCACCGACCCCGCCAGCGAAACCATCACCGAACGGGCATTTTTTGCCGCTGTCAACGAGAACCAACCCACCGCATCACCCCGGCCCGATAACTGGGTACAGGTCCGCAAAGCCACCGCTCAACCGGGCGAAGAAGCCGTTTTGTGGGTAGGTAATAGCCAACCCGGATGGGTGCTAATGACCGTTGAAGAAAATCGGGACGTAGTGCGGCAGGAGTGGTTGAAAACCGACGGAAAACCCCGGCGCGTGACCTTGTCCGTGACCGAAAAACAGCGGGGCGGTTTTGCCGTGCATTTCACGATGGTTCAAAACGGGCAACTGTACCAGAAATCGCAGACGATAACAGTGCCGTTCACGAACAAACAACTCACTATTGAAACCGAAACGTTTCGGAATAAACTCAAGCCCGGCGCGCGCGAAGAATGGTCGCTGCGGGTAAAAGGCCTGGACAAAACACCCGCTGAGTTAGTCGCTACGCTCTATGATGCGTCGCTGGATACGTTCGTGCCGCTCAACTGGCCCACGTCGGTTTATGGCACCTACTCGACTGCTTTTTACGGCTGGCGTTCCGGTTGTTTCGATGTGCAGTCGAGCCAGGCCATCTTCTATCGCTACCGTCCCGAACTGGCAGTTCCAGAGCGGCAGTATGACCAGTTGGGCTGGCTGGGGTATCGCTTCAGTCCGTATGGCAGCCCGCTGTTTCGCCATGATCCGATTGGTCCGTTTGGTACCATTGATAATCAACTGCGGGTGACGGTTAAACGAACCGGAAAGGTAATTTCGGGGACTATAAAAGATGATAACGGCACGGGTACCCCCGGCATCAACGTCAGCCAGAAAGGAGCGAAGAAAGAGACGTTAACCAACGCTGATGGCCAGTTTACGTCGTCAGTCGATTCAAAATCTGCTGAAGTCACGCTGGTTTTCAGCTATGTCGGTTACGTTACAAAAGAGGTTCCCATTGCCCAAAAATCGAAGTCATTTCGCCTTTTCCCCGACGCAAACGCACTAAGTGAGGTTGTTGTTACAGGTTATGCCACTCGACAAAGACGTGACCTAACCGGGGCTGTTGTAAAAATGGGTATGGCCAAAATGGCGGCTCCTATGCAGGTAAAAGCGGATGAGGAAGCTCCTGAAGAAGCTGCTCCCGGCAGTGGTGGAGCCTCGCCCACCCCTAAATCTGCCGATGCTCCGCCCGTAAACCCGCGCCGGAATTTCAACGAAACCGCGTTTTTTCTGCCCCAACTCAAAACCGATGAGCAGGGCCGGGTGGTGCTGAAATTTACGATGCCCGAAGCCCTGACCCGCTGGCGGCTGCTGGCCTTTGCGCATACGAAAGACCTGAAAACCGGTACGCTGGAACGCGAAATCATCACCCAGAAAGAATTGATGCTAACGGCCAACGCCCCCCGCTTCCTCCGCGAAGGCGATACCATCCGCATTCAGGCCCGCGTCAATAACCTGAGCGAGAAACCACTGGACGTAACGGCAACCCTGACGCTGACAAACGCCCTCACCAGCCAGCCGGTCGGCCAGTCGCTGATAAACTCCAGTCTGCAAACAAAGGCAACGGTAGCCGCCGGACAAGGTCAGGCCGTGGGCTGGACGCTCGTGATTCCGTCGGGGCTGGACGCCGTAACCTGCCGGTTTACGGCGCAGGCGGGCAGTTTTACCGATGGCGAAGAGTTCACCGTGCCCATCCTGCCCAACCGGATGCTGGTAACAGACACGAAACCGTTTTGGGTGAACGGCCCGGCAACGAAGACGTTTAAACTCACGGAACTGACCAGCCTGAACCCCAAACAGCCCGCGCAGCACGAACGCCTGACGGTAGAAGTAACGAGCAACCCCAGTTGGTACGCCCTGCAATCGCTGCCGTATCTGATGGAACAGCGTTACGAAAATTCCGAGCAGCTGTTCAGCCGCCTATATGCCAACAGCCTGGCCATGCATATCGTCAACAGCAAACCGGCGTTCCGGCAGGTAATTGACGAGTGGCAGAAAAACCCGCCCAAGTCGCCCCTGGAAACCAACGAAGAACTGAAAGCCGTTGCCCTCGAAAACTCACCCTGGCTGGTCAACGCCCGCTCCGAAACCGAACGACAGGCCAAATTAGGCCAGCTTCTGGATGCCAACCGCATGGAAAACGAGCAGCGACGGGCGTTTGCCAAACTGGAGCAGTTACAGACGCCAGGCGGTGGGTTCCGGTGGTTTGGCGGTATGAACCCGGATTTGTCCATGACCCTGCACATTTTGAGTGGCTTCGGCCATCTGACTAAAATCGGTGTAAAATTCCCGGACGATTTGCGCCCCCAAATCACGGATATGCAGGCCAACGCCATTCGGTACGTGGATGCCGAAATGAAACGCCGGATTGAGGAACGGAAAAAAGCCGATGCCGGGAAGAAAGGCAAACCCATTGGTCCCTGGTATTTTTCGGCCACGCAATACCTCTACGCCCGCAGTTTCTACATGGACAAACCCGTGGACAAATCCGTACTGGCGTATCTGAAAGCCCAGGTTGTGGCCGACTGGACGAGCCAAAGTTTGCAGGGGCAGGCCCTCTCAGCAATGGCCCTGAACCGCTTCGGCGATACCAAAACTGCCGTTGGCATCATGAATTCGCTGATAGAACGTGCCCGGTCGTCGGAGGAGTTAGGTATGTACTGGCCCGACAATGTGAGCGGGTTGCAGTGGTATCAGGCCCCTATTGAAACCCAGGCGTATTTGATTGAAGCCTTCGGCGAAGTGGATACCAAGATAAAAGCACTCGACTCTTTCTCATGGATGGGCGAGCAGGCACGGCGGGAAATTGGCCCGGATTTCATTGTTGACGAGATGAAGCGCTGGCTCCTGCGGCAAAAGCAAACCCAATCGTGGTCATCGACAAAAGCCACCACCGAAGCCGTGTACGCCCTGCTACTCCGGGGTAGCGACTGGCTCGGAACGGGCGTAAACACGCAGGTGAATCTGGGCGGCCAACCCATCGAACCCCGCGTTACGAAGGCCGATGCCATTACGGGCTATGAGAAAGTGACCTACGCGGCATCGGAAATCAAGCCGGACATGGGCAATATTACCATCACGAAAAAAGCCACCGGCCCGGCCTGGGGTGCGCTGTACTGGCAGCATTTCGAGCCGCTTGACAAAGTGATGCCCGGAAGCGCGGGCCTGTCCGTCCAGAAAACGCTCTACGTACAGCGCGATTCGCCCGGTGGTCCCGTCATTACGCCCGTAACAGAGGAAACGCCCCTCAAACCCGGCGATTTGATTAAGGTTCGCCTGATTCTCAAAACCGACCGGCTGATGGAGTACGTCCATCTGAAAGACAGCCGCGCATCGGGCTTTGAGCCGGTAGCGGCCCTGTCGGGCTATAAATACCAGAACGGACTCGGCTACTATGAATCGCCCCGCGACGCCAGCACCGACTTTTTTATGAACTACCTGCCCGTCGGGACGCACGTGTTCGAGTACGAATTACGCGTGGCCCAAACCGGCGATTTCTCGGCGGGCGTAGCTACGGTGCAGTGCTTTTACGCGCCGGAATTTTCAGCCCATTCGGCGGGGGGGCGGGTGCGTGTGAAGTAGCCCTGACCTCGGTAAAGACACCTCTATTCTCTCTGCGAGATCTCTATTTCTTCTGTCGATCCGCCGGTGCAGTTGAAAGTACGGCATAGCCCGCGCCAACGATGATAATGGCGTAATGTGTGTTTGAGGTGGTCATGGTTGGTTCAGAAATCAGACATGAAACCTACACAAAACCGATGAGCCATAAAAAAAATCCCGTTCGCTCTTATTCGGAGACGAACGGGATACAAAGAAGCGGTTTTACCTTAAACGATAGCGTCGATGATCGAGGTTACGATGGAGACGACGATACTGAACAGCAACGCGGCAATAAAGCCCGATACCGCAAAGCCACTAACCAGGTAAGCCGCCAGATAGACCATCAGGACGTTGATGACCAGCAAAAACAGGCCCAGCGTAATAACGGTAATCGGTATGGTCAATATCGTTAGAATCGGCTTGATGAAGGCGTTCAGCAAACCCAACACCACCGCCACGATGATGTAGGTAAGCGGTCCGCCTGACACCGTAACGCCGGGAATAAAATAAGCCGCAACGTACACCGCGACAGCACTAATCAGAATACGAATGATGAGACCCATGTCTGTTTTTTTAAGTTTAAAGGTTTGATTTGTCATTCCTAGGAACGGGGAATCTCCATTACGAGCATTTCATAGGGATGCTTCCTTCCGCACCGGCTACCCGGTCGGAATGACAAACTCGCCAGTGAAGCTATTGTTTCTGATGGCGTTCATGCAATACGGCTATGATGTCGTCTAAATCCATGTTTTTGTGTTCGAGCAGGACCAGAAAGTGGAACAGCAAGTCGGCGGCTTCACCCCGAAAAAGGTCGTCGTTGTCGTCTTTGGCTTCGATGACCAGTTCAACAGCCTCTTCGCCCACCTTCTGCGCAATCTTGTTCACGCCCTTCTTGAACAGACTCGCCGTATATGATGCATGAGTCGGGTTCGTTTTTCGTTCGTGAATGATGCCTTGCAGGTAATTCAGGAAACTGCCCCGCCCGGTGTTTACCTCCTCGAAACACGTATCGGCTCCGGTATGACAAACCGGCCCGGCGGGTGCGGCTTTAATAAGCAGCGTATCGCCGTCGCAGTCAACGAGCATTTCGCGGACGTGCAAAAAGTTGTTGGAGGTTTCGCCTTTGGTCCAGAGCCGCTGTTTGCTGCGACTGTAGAACGTTACGATGTTTTCGCGACTGGTTTTATCGTAGGCTTCTCGGTTCATGTAGCCCAGCATCAGGACTTTACCGGTTTCGCTGTCCTGCACCACCACCGGCAGCAGCCCGTCCGCCGATTTATCGAAATTGAGTTCTCTGTTCATTGCCGCAAAGGTATAGCCGGAAACACGAATGCCATTACGCGGAGTAACGGCATTTCCAAGTGTTCTGGGCTAAAAAACGTACCGGTCCACTTCTGAACGAAGCGTTTTTTTGACAATGTCCCAATTGGTCTTCTTAGCCAGCAGAACGGGGGTTTCGGTAAGTTCGGCATCGTCAAAATACGTCAGGCTTTTCAGCAACATGAACAGGTTATTGGTCCTGAACTTCTGTTTGTACCATTCGCAAAGCTGGGCGAAACTGTGTTGTTTCAACAGAAAGAAAATATCGTAGAAGTCTTTTTTTGCGCCCCGGTTCGTTACTGCCGACAGTTTCATGGCCGAAATGTCGGCCTGTGACAGCATTCGCACTCCTTCGATTACGGTTGTCGGTTCGAGCAGAGGATACGGGTACGTTACGAAATCCATCTTGATGCCGTTCAACTCTCCCCGTAACCCGATTTTATTTTCGCTGTTGGTTATCCAGTCGCCTATGGTCACCAACTCCGCTTTTGCCAGTTCCTTGTCGAACGGTTCGCCCGAAAAGAAGTCAAGGTCGATAGATAGTCGATGACCAAATTGAAGAGCTAATGCCGTACCACCGACTAAGTTAAACGAGTCGAACGTATCACAGTCGAGAACGGCTTTCAGAATATCCAGGGTGCCGGGTTCAAGGACTTCAGTGTGTAGCATCGAAACTGTTCTTTAGGCGTGTTGAAAATCGTGCTACAAAACGAAAGGGTCGTATTGTCCAGCCACCGTGCCTGCAACGCGGCTTCCCTGATTTTTTCCAGCCCGTAATACCGCGTGATGTCCCGCCACTCGTCCAGCGTACCGCGTTCCAGTACCCGCTCGATAACGAATCGAAAGTTCTTGTTCCACTGGATGACATCGTAGTTCACGTCCCAGAACAGCGACGCACGAAGATCAGGTTTGCTGGTCGTCTCCATATCACGCTTAGCCGGTTAGGCCCGTATCGTTTTCACAAAATCCTGGATACCTTCGGGTGAGGTACCGGTTTGCTCCAGATGCCGGATAAACGCGCTGCCGACGATGGCCCCGCTGGCGTATTCAGACGCCGTATCGAACGTATCGTGGTTGTTAATGCCAAAGCCAATCAGGCATGGGTTGCGCAGGTTCATGGCGCCAATCCGCTCAAAGTACGCCCGCATAGGTTCGCTGATGCCGGTTGTTGACCCCGTAATGCTTGCCGACGAGACCATATAAATAAACCCATCCGATTCGGCGTCGATGTGACGGATGCGGGCTTCGGTGGTTTGGGGCGTAATCAGATTTACGTTCAGGATGCCGTACTC